>CAZHBL010000043.1:0-17650 GCA_964530105.1 uncultured Pirellulales bacterium
CTCGCATCAAACTGAAAAGGCTATATCCTGAAATAATAACTTAACTGACCACTAGCATGGAACTTATATCAGTTGCACCGGACGGACAAGGTTTCATAGAGGCTTATTCCGGTCGATCCTATATTCCATTTGGCACGAACTACTACGATCCCCACACCGGCTGGGCTCCGAAACTATGGCAGCAATTTGATGCTGAGAAAGTTCGTCAGCATTTTCACATTATGAGTGAAATTGGCGTCAATTGTGCCCGTGTTTTCCTGACTGCCGGCAGCTTTCAACCCAATGCTGAAAAGATCCAAGAGCAGGCTCTTGCTAAACTGGATAAGCTAATCGAGATCGCAGGGGACAATGGCATAAGATTGATTCTTACGGGGCCGGACCACTGGGAAGGCCAACCAAACTATTGGAAACCAGACCGATTTGCCGGTCGGCCAGCTTTACAGGCTCTCGACCGTTTTTGGACTGTTCTGGCACAGCGTTACCGTGGCGAGCCGGCCATTTTCGCGTGGGACCTTCTTAACGAACCGCATATTCCCTGGTTTAATGAACAATGGCCTCCAAAATGGAACGCCTGGCTGCAGAGTATCTACGCAAACCGAGAAGCGCTGAAGGCCGCATGGGGCGATGAGCTTAAAGAAGCCGACCAGTGGGGCAACGTAGCCGTGTCGGAGGATCGACCCGAATCGGGGAATCCAAGATTGCTGGACTGGCAGCATTTTCGAGAACATCTGGCCGATGAGTGGGTGCGCTGCCAGGTTGAAGCCATTCGACGGGTAGATCCAATCCACTTGATAACTGTTGGCTATATACAGTGGTCTTATCCGCTGGTTCGTTCTGGAAATCCAGGCCGTTATGCTGCTTTCAATCCTCACCGACAAGCCCACTGGCTCGATTTTATGACCATTCATTTCTATCCGACCCTTGGTGGTCCGTTTGAATCCGAGCAGGGCTGGCAAAAAAACATAGGCTATCTGCAGGCAGTCTTAGCCTATTGTCATACCGGCAAGCCAGTGGTATTGGGCGAATTTGGATGGTACGGCGGTGGGGCGCCCCAGAATCATCCTTACCTGAGCGAGCAGCAGCAGGCACTATGGATTGGCGGGGAAATCGAGGCATCACGTTCATTAGCCGAAGGATGGCTTTCATGGCCATTTGCCGACACCCCACAATCGAAGGATATCAGCTTATTTGCCGGCCTGGTCAAAGCCGATTTGAGCTTCAAAGCCTGGGGCCGCAAATTCAAAGAATTGGCGTCGAACCTGCCTGAGTTGAGAAAACCAACGCCCAAGTTGCCTTCTTTTGATATTACTTTGGCTTTGACCACGGATGATGACGAACTCAACCGGATGAATCAGGCCTATATTAAAGAAATCCAACAGGCAATTAATCGCTAAGGCCGGCGTTAATTATTCATTCGTCCATTTGTCCATTGGGGTATTTGACTGAACATCTGTACGACTTGGTTTTTGAGATACTGACTGCTTTGCCGCCGATGATTTCAGAAAGAGCCTTATCCACGTAGTTTATTTTCGTCGCCTTCGACCTTACCCGTAGGCGCGTTATCTATTGCACCATCTTGTTCAAGCTTTAAGTCTCAAGTTCGTATCAAATTCAAAAAATATTCGACAGCTTCGGCGCAGTTCATCTCATAGTATCCTCCTGTGCCGGAATTACTGTCTGTAATTGTGGAAACCAGCGCCTTAAGGCCGGTTGGAATCACCTGTTTTTGTCCAGGTCTACGTACAAAACGGCATCTGCCTTTACAGGATTGGGGATGGTTGTTTCTTTGTTTTCGTCCCCCCGGATTATGCCCGTGGTGATGGTCTTGCCCGAACCGGGGTCGAACCATTCGAAGCTGTACTCTATCGGTGTGAGCTTTAGCTTGACCGGATTGCCGGCCATTGGTTGATAAACCAGGTACTGTATGCCCGGATTTGAGAGGCAATAGCCCTCAGCCGCCGGTTCACATTTATTCAAATCCATCCGCTGTGCGAATTTCAGAGCGTATCCCATGCTGCGCCGTATCGGCTCGAATTTGGGATCGAATCTGCTTCCTAATACTATGCCGTCGTATGGATCCATGAAAATCGGATTAAGGCCTCGCGTGAAACTCTTCCATACCCATGCCTGGTTGCCCCCGATGCCCCAGAGGTGGTCCGTATCGTTGAGGATTACTTTCTTTCCATCGTTTGCCGGCGGATTGTCTCGATAGCCGCCTTCCGGATTCGGAGAGACCCACTCGGCGGGACTATCGAACAGCGTCTTATTTGCACCTCCTTTGTATTGGAACGTCATTCCAACCGGATGCTGTGCCGGCTTGCCATTTTCATACTCGTGAATATAACGTATCATTGCGTACTGCCATTGCGTGGATTCAGGATGGTTCTCGTTGGAAATTTCGTACAGGACGTTGTCCAGATCGTTGACCGTATCGATGATCTTTCGGATGTACGCCTTCTGGATATCGGTCACGGCATTGACAGCCAGCTCGTACACTTCCAGCCCCTTGCCGTCGCCGTTCGAGTCGCCATTGACACCGTTGACGTTGTTCTGTGGGTTGAACGGATGCAGTTTCCAGCCGCCCTCGATATTCTGCATCGCCCAGCCCTCGAACAGCATAATCGATACGTATATTCCCTTTTGGCGTGCGGCGTCCACTCTTTGGCGCAATCGATTGAAATAGGCCGGGTCGAATTTCGTCAGATCGAATTTTGGCTTGCCGTCCAGCGCCTTGCCGTCGCCGCAGCGCAGCCAAGGATGAGGTGCGGCGTAAAACGTAGTCACATCCTTGCGGGCATGGGCACCGTTTGCCTTCGTATCCCACTTAACCATCTCCCAGGTCCACATCCGCATGAAGTTGTGGTCGTATCGTTTCATCCATTCGAGGTATGCGTCATAGTCGAACGGCTTCGGCGGATCTTCAGGCCCCATATCAACGAGGTTGTACCAGACGTGCGAGCCAACGAGCAGGACGGCTTTGCCGTCGGCGTCCGCGAAGTATCGTGGATTGTCCGGGCAAACTCGCAAAGGTCCGTTTGTCGGCTCTGCCTGAGTGGATGCAATTAGAATTGCGACGAAGAGTAAGATGGCGGATATGAATTGTTCCCTGCGGCCTGTCATTTTGGGTCTCCTTTAACAATAGCGTTTGCACCGGCTCATTGCTTTGGTGTACACCCAAAGACAACAATAGACAGGTGACAAGCGATAATGATAAATAAACAGCTTTTTTGAATGGGCGATACAGGACTCGAACCTGTGACCCGCTGATTAAGAGTCAGCTGCTCTACCAACTGAGCTAATCGCCCTGATTCCGGCATAATAGAAATCGATTGGCATACACTTTATATTCGCTGTGATGATATTGCAAGGAAAAATAGTCACAAATTCCCCCTTGTTGCCCGGTGTTCTCCGATGGAAGTGAAATATCCTTGCAATGCTTCATCTTATAGACTATAAATCCCTCTAAATGTGCTGACTTTAAATTGATGATAAGACTATCTAAGATTGACAGGCCATAAGGGACGAAATATGAGATACAGCCGGACGTTTATTCCTACGGTTAAAGAAATTCCTGCCGATGCGGAAGTAACAAGCCATCAATTGATGATTCGAGCGGGTTTGTGCCGAAAGGTCGCCAGCGGGACATATACCTACCTGCCGCTCGGCTGGCGAAGCTTGCTAAAGATAATCGCAATCATCCGTGAGGAAATGAACAAAGCAGGCGCCCAGGAGATTATCGTGCCGTCCATGCAGCCGCTCGAACTATGGGACAAAACCGGCCGCAGTGCTGACTATGGCCCGACAATGTTCCGCTTCGAAGACCGTCATGGAAGGATGAACGTGCTCGGCCCGACCGCCGAGGAAGTCTTTACAACTCTGATAGCCGGCGAGGTAAAATCTTATAAGCAGTTGCCGATTAATCTTTATCAGATAACCCCGAAATTTCGCGATGAGTTTCGGCCCCGGTTTGGCGCGATTCGGTCTCGTGAATTTATAATGAAGGACGCCTATAGCTTCGATGTCGATCCTGAAGGTCTCGATAAATCATATCAGGCAATGTACGATGCTTATTGCAGGATTTTCACACGCTGCGGCCTCAAATACGTTATTGTCGAGGCCGAATCCGGCGAGATGGGCGGCTCAGGCTCGCATCAATTCACCGTGCCCTGCGAGTCCGGCGAGGATACGATCGTATACACCGAAGACAGCTCCTATGCGGCAAATCTCGAAAGAGCGGAAGTGGATGCGCTGCCGAAAGAAAAAGCTGATGCCGAGATTCCACCGGCGGAAGAAGTGCACACTCCGAATGTCGGTACTATTGATGCGGTCTGCGGTTTTCTCGGGTCCCGGCCAAACGATATGATTAAGACCCTGATATACAGTGCCGGAGAACAGACAATTGCCGCTCTTGTCCGAGGCGACCATGAGTTGAATACCGAGAAGTTGACGCAAATCATTGGCGGCGAGCATATTGATTTGGCAGCAGAGTTGACGATACAAGAAGTCACCGGCGCCAAAGTTGGTTTTGCCGGGCCGATGGGCATAACCGATAAAGTCTCGAAAATGATTATCGATCACGCTATAGCAGCAATGGCAGTAGGTATCACCGGGGCCAATAAGACCGACTATCATATTAAAAATGTTGTGCCCGGCAGAGATTTTCCACTTGAGGGCCAGAATGTTATCGTAGCCGACATACGTTTTGCCGGCGAGGGTGATACGCGTAATGGCAAGAAGCTGCTCTTTAAGAAGGGTATCGAAGTTGGGCAGGTTTTTAAGCTCGGAACAAAATACAGCAAAAAACTCGGGGCAAAGTTTCTCGATGAAGATGGACATGAAAAACCCTGTATTATGGGCTGCTACGGCATTGGTGTAAATCGAATCTTCGCGTCGGCTATCGAGCTCGGCAACGACGAGAACGGTATTATCTGGCCTATCAGCATCGCTCCCTGTGAGGTCATAATTACTTCTGTAAATCAGGATGATGAGCAAGTTGCTCAGGTTGCTGAGGACATCTATAAGCAATTGCTTGGTAACGGTATTGATGTATTGCTGGACGACAGGGTCCTTCGGGGTGGAGTGAAATTCAAAGATGCCGATTTGATAGGTATTCCGATAAGGATCACTGTTGGCCAGAAGTCACTCGCTGATGGTAATGTCGAGATAAAGCAGCGATCAGAGAAACAAAGCAGCAATGTGAATGTCGAAGGTGCGACAGCTAAAGTCATAGAACTTGTTAAAAAACTCAAAGAACAGCTAAACGTCTGATATAGTAAAGGAGATAATGATGAACCACAATAAACTTTCAAGACGAACCTTTATCCGCAGCAGCTCAATAATCGCTGCCGGAACCGTTGCCGGCACATTGGCACGCGTGGGGCAGGCCGTCACTGCCGATGATGTGGAACGAGTCGTCAAGAATGGCCGTATCAATCAATCAGTCAGCAAGTGGTGCTACGGCAAATTTTCGCTCGAAGAGATGTGTGTGATCGGCAAGAAAATGGGCTTAAAAGCAATAGACCTGCTTGGGCCGAACGACTTTCCCACCCTGAAAAAACACGGCCTTGCCTGCTCGATGATTAACACACACGGCCTGACGAAGGGTCTAAACAGAAAAGAGAACCACGAAGAATGCCTGGCGAAAATTCGCACAGCAATAGATGCAGCCGCCGAGTATAAATATCCGAACGTGATTTCCTTTCCCGGCAATCGCGAAGGTATGCCGGACGATGTCGGTATTGAAAACTCGGTTATAGCTTTGAAGGAAATCGCCGGGTACGCAGAACAGAAGGGCGTTACCATTTGCCTCGAATATCTTAACAGCAAGGTCAATCACAAGGACTACATGTTCGATAACATGGCATGGGGCGTCGAGGTCTGCAAGAGAGTCGGTTCCGGGAATGTCAAGATTCTCTACGACATCTACCACGCTCAGATTATGGAAGGTGACATCATCCGCACGCTTCGTACTTTCAAGGATTATATCGGCCACTATCACACCGGCGGCAATCCCGGCAGAAACGAAATCGACGAGACACAGGAACTGTATTATCCGGCGATAATGCGAGCCATTGTCGAAACCAAATACAAAGGGTATGTAGCTCACGAATTTGTCCCGAAAAAGGATCCGATCGAGTCTCTTGCGTATGCCGTGCGAATCTGTGATGTTTAACAATGTGGAAGCTGAGAGAGCCTAATTCTGTAAAACTTGTCATAGGTATTTTGGCCGCCGACTATCAGTGTCTGAACAATGCGGCCGACGTCCTGATCGGCAAGTTTGGCAATGTTGATTTTACGAGTGATATATGGCCTTTTGATAAAACGGATTATTATCAAGACCAGATGGGCCCTCGTATATTAAGGCAGTTTTTGAGTATCGAAAAGCTCATTGATCCGGGTAGGCTGGCAAAGATCAAAATACAGACAAACAAAATCGAGCAAAAATTGGCCAGGACTTTAAGTCTTCCTCTGCCAAGGCCGGTCAACCTGGATCCCGGCATCATCGAGCCTTCAAAATTGGTCCTGGCCACAACAAAAAATTATTCGCATCGCATATATATTGGAAAAAAGATGTACGCCGAGGTGACATTGCTTTTTGACAAGGGTAATTGGAAGCCCTTGGAACATACCTACCCGGATTACAGGCAGCAATGTTACTTCGATTTCTTTGAAAAAGTCAGGACACGTCTGCTGGAGCAGTTGAAATCGTCTCGTCACAAATAAGTATAGCTTAGCTCCCAGGCCCGTCCTGGGGGGCATTTAACTTTTATTTATAGGGAGTTGTCAGTTTGGCTATATTGGCAATAGCTCTGTTGATTGGTTCGTTTGCTCTTTCTGTCGTTCTGACAGCCGTTGTAAGAAAGATGGTCGTTCGGACCAGTTTTATCGCCCGCCCGGCGGCTGACAGGTACCACCGTAATATTATCCCGCTCGGCGGTGGAATCGCCATATTTAGCACAATCTTGATAGTGATTCTTGCCGCCATAATGGTTGTAAAGTTTCTTGTTGTTCCGGGCCATTTCGGCTGGCTTGTCGAACGTGTAAAGATCGATCCCTCTGATTTTTTAGCAAGAATCGATGAGCTTCTTGTGATATTGCTCTGTATCGTTATTCTTTTCGCGCTGGGCCTGTGGGATGACAAGAGGCATCTGGATCCGTTCTTCAAACTTGGTGTTCAGCTCGCGGTTGCATTCATCGCAGCAGCTTTTGCGGAAATCAGGGTCGAGCTTTTTATCGAGAGCCGGATTATCGCTTCTGTTCTGTCGGTCTTTTGGATCGTCCTGATTATTAATGCCTTTAACTTTCTGGATAATATGGACGGTGCCTCTGCCGGTATCGCGGTCATCACGAGTTCCATTCTGTTTACCGCAGCCGCGTTCAGCGGTCAGATTCTCGTCGGAGGCCTGGCACTTGTCTTTATCGGAACGCTGCTGGGATTTCTGGTCTTTAATTTCCCACCCGCCAGAATATTCATGGGTGACGCCGGCTCACTTGTTATAGGCTTTTTTGTGGCACTTCTGAGTCTGCGCACGACCTATTATCACCAGGCGCAAAGCGGCCAGTGGTATCCGGTGTTTATGCCGCTGATTGCAATGGCTGTGCCGCTCTATGATTTCATCAGTGTAACTCTGCTGCGTATAAGCCAGGGCAAGAGCCCGTTCGTCGGTGACACTCAGCATTTTTCTCACCGGTTGAAGAGGCACGGCCTGACCGATACTCAAACAGTCCTTACGTTGTATTTAGCGACGCTCTGCACCGGCCTCGGAGCGACTTTTTTGTCCCAGGTCGATTTGGCCGGCGCTATTCTGATTTTTGTGCAGACAATTTTAGTATTATCAATTATCGCTGTCTTTGAGACCACCGCCAAAAATGACAAAGAAGCCGCCTAATCCTAATCCGTCCAAGAGTAAAGCCCTGGCGTACTTTGAATATGTGCTGCTTGCACTTTGCCTGGCGGTGATTGCGCTACGCACCACGTTTACCGAAGGCCCGGCTACGCAGTCGACTACTTTCGCGGCTAATCTCAACGACAGCCTTTACAGCTTATCGATATCGACCGTGCTGATTCTGGCCTTTGTCATGTGGATTGTATGGAGCTTTTGCAGCAGGAGCTTTATCTACAGGTGTACCGGCATTGAAATCGGCCTGGGCATATTCTGCGCAGGCGCTTTGGTTGCCGGCCTGGCGGCAGCGGACAAGCGACTGGCAATAACTGATATCACTGTTTTTCTGGCTCCGCCGCTGACGGCTTTTTTGCTGGTTCAAATACTGGATTCGCAATCGAAAATCAAGCTGATGCTTGCCGTCATAGCAGTTCTGGGTGTGATTTCAGCCTATCAATGTGCAGAGCAATACTTCGTCAGCAACCAGATGACAATCGAGCAGTACCAGAAGGACCCGCAAAGCATGCTCGGCCCTCTCGGCATAGAGGCTGATCCTTTTAAGCAGTTTCAATTCGAGCATCGCCTGTATTCCAAAGGTGTCCGCGGTTTCTTTACGACGCGTAATTCCGCCGGCTCGTTCGCCTTGATGACGCTATTTGCAGCCATTGCTTTGTTCATCGACAAGTTAAAAAATCGCCGGCCCGATACATCCGGTCTCTGGTACCTTCTCGGCTGCGGTTTAGGAGTTGCGGTCATCTTGTTCAGTCTCGGCTTGACGCGCAGCAAAGGTGCGGCGATCGGCTTGTTCTTTGCCGCGGCTGTGTTCTTCATGTTCCTGTTATTTGGCAACTGGCTGAAAGCTCACAAACGAGCCATCCTTGCAGTCTGCCTGTTGCTGGCAATCGCAGGCGGTTGGGCGGTTGTTTCGTACGGATTGAGTCACGGCCGGCTGCCGGGCGGGGGCTCGATGCTCGTCAGGTGGCAGTACTGGCATGCATCCGCGAAAATGTACGCCGACTATCCTCTTACCGGCGTCGGCCCCGGCAATTTCGGAGATTTCTATCCGCATTACAAACCGGCCGCAGCATTGGAATCCGTTGCCGATCCGCACAATTTTCCGCTCAGCATTCTGACTCAATACGGCCCGCTCGGTCTTCTCGGCTTTTTGACTATGCTTGTTGTGCCGTTATGGAGAATGATCGTTGCTACATCCGCTGTTGGTTCTGTACAAATTAACCGGCTTAGGCCGGCATTCAGAACCCAGGCCATAATTTTCATGATTGCCGTATCGACGGTGTTGCTGCTTATCCGTCCACTTCTTATGCCCGAAATGTTTGCCGAAAAGCTTGACGTTATAATCTATATAATGGTCACGATATACGTCGCGCCCGCGGCGGTTTTTATCATCGCGTTCGTACTTTTTGCAGGACCGTTGCTCAAAACACGAGATTCGAAATCTGAGATACGGAATAGAAATACCGCAGTTGTTGTTTTTTGTGCCGTCCTGGGTGTGGCTATACACAACTTGTTTGACTTTGCCATTTTCGAACCGGGCGTTTTTACCACATTTTGGGCTTTGATTGCGTGCCTTATCGCGATCGATTCGCATACGAAATCCCGACCTTTGCTTGTTTTGAAACCTAAGCTATTTGTAAAGATACTGATAATAGCGGCCGCCCTGGTAACAAGCTGGGTTTATTTGAGTTACGTTTTTGTTCCCGTAGCTGCAAGCACCTTTCGAATTAGACAGGCCAATATGGCCAGACAATTCGAGTACGCTCACGAACTCCTGGAAAAAGCCGCCAGCGACGATGCTCTAAGCTCTTCGGCACTGTACCTTAACGGCCGGTGGTACCTGCGTCAGTATGAGATGGCGCTGGATAAAAATCGGGATTTGTTGCTGCGTGCCGAATCCTGTCTGAAGAAGGCAATCGAGCGAAACGACGCTGCTTTCAAAAACTTCGAATGGCTAGCAGACGTATATCGTCAACTCGCGGAAATCTCGACACCGCAGGAAAAGACCGGATGGCTGAATAAGGCTTTTGAAACTGCATCACAGGCGGTCGAGCGTTATCCCGGGTGCGGCCGGCTGCATTTCAACCAGGCTCAAATTGCCGATCAAATGGGCAACGCTGAAATTGCAATCGAGCAGTACGGAAAAGCAATCGAGATCGAAGATGAATACCGTGCCCAATTCAGGCAGATGTATCCCGAACAAGAGGACATCGTAAGCCGGCTTGACAAAAATAAATATCTTTATGCTAAAGAGCGATTGGAAGAACTTTCTAAGAAATCTGATAATTAACCACCGTTCTAACTAATGCATAATAGTCACCATCGTCAAGGCGGCATAGGAAAAGAATATGAACTATGAAATATGAGCGATTATTTCCTCCGGTATATCGAAGTTCGCGTATGTGTTTTGCACATCGTCGTGGTCTTCAAAAGCCTCCATTAGAGAAATTATTCTCTTTGCTGTGTGCTCGTCGGAAATGTCGATTGTGCTCTGAGGTACCATAGAAATTTCAGCAACCTCAATAGGTATTTCCTTTTCCTGCAGAGTCTTTTTCAATTCTTCGTAAGCACCCGGCTCACAGGTTATCTCGAAGACTTCTCCCACAGCCTGCATGTCGTCTGCGCCGGAGCTTAGTGCTATTTCCAGAAGCTGCTCCTCATTGGAGTTTGCGGCGATAACTGTAATCAATCCCTTCTTCGTGAACATCCAGTTGACGCACCCGCTTGTTCCCAGCGAGCCGCCGTGTTTTTCGAAAAGTCTCTTAACTTCCGGTCCCGTTCGATTGCGGTTATCCGTCAGTGCTTCGACCATAATCGCGACGCCGCTCGGCCCATAGCCTTCGTAAAGCACTTCTTCAAAACTCATCCCTTCCAGGTCACCGGTACCCTTTTTGATCGCCTTCTCGATAGTATCCTTGGGCATATTTGCCCCTTTGGCCTTGTCGATCGCATATCGCAAAGTCAGGTTGGCAGATGGGTCCCCGCCGCCCTGTTTGGCCGCTACGATGATCATTCGAGAGATTTTGCTCCAGGCCTTGCCGCGTTTTGCGTCCAAAGCCGCTTTCTTATATTTTATACCAGACCAGTGTGAATGACCCGACATATCTGCTCCTGACGAATATTATGAACTAAGAACAATAAATTAAGAACAAACACCTGAGCATTATACCCGATTTTTCTTGTGGTATAATCATTTTTTTAGGAATTGTTTGTTTTTAGGAACAACAACTCCTTGAGCCGTTACAGGTACGGCCATGAAGTCTGCTTTCTGAGAATGGGCGCTCCCAATTAAGGCAGGGCGAAACCTCAGATATCATCAGCCTGTGTCTAAATCAGTTGCGTCCTGGTCAGGATCCTTTTTGACGACCATCACCGAGACGCACGATAGCGTAAACCAGTGCCCCGAGCAATCCGGTCAGAAGGGCGACCACAATCCATATCCCGGAGCCGCGGTTCAATTGGCGTATATCCATGTAAATCCAAATCGCCACGAGAATATGGACAACCGCGCAGATCACCAGCAGCAGGGCAAGTGCGCCTCCGCCCTCATCGTCGTCATTATCATCCTGGCGTGCACGCTCCAGCTCCATCCTGCGCTGTTCCAGCTCGAGTTTTTGCATCTCTCGCTCCATGTCCATTTTTGCTTCGCGCTGCTTGAGGTCCATCTCCTGCTGCCGCATTTGCATCTGCATTTCCATATCCTCAGGCTCGAACTCCTGAGAGAGAACTGCTGGGACGGCAAGCATACTCAACAGCAAAACACTCATAAATACATACCGCTTCATTTCATATCTCCTAATTTGCCTGTAAATAAT
This sequence comes from uncultured Pirellulales bacterium, assembly GCA_964530105.1. GTDB lineage: Bacteria > Planctomycetota > Phycisphaerae > Sedimentisphaerales > Anaerobacaceae > JAFGPJ01. The sequence goes on from CAZHBL010000043.1 coordinate 11,714, forward strand.
AACAATGGTTCATTAACCATATTTCGGCTTATTTACTGCTCGACTGCACTATTTCATGCATATCAGCTTTCTATACCGCCACGACTATCCAGCATAATTCCCCGTCAATATGCTGATATTAACATGCGCAACGATAGCAGTAAACATATTAATCTCGTTCTTCTAAGCAGTATTGTTCCCCACTACTGGAGGGGAAAATCGCTTCATTTGGCTAACCGGTAGCTGCCGCGACTAATTTTTCGCTTTTTCCGGCCCCTTTGGTCTGTTCGAGAGCTTGAGATTGGCTTCGATTGGCTTTGTTTTTGTCGCAGCCGCCGGCAGGTTTATTGCCATAATCCCTTTTTATATAAGATCTTGTGCCAAGCTCGACTACTGTAAATTGGCTTTGTTTTTTCAAATCGCCATGTTTCTCCTTTTTCGGGGTGGCATCTTCATCCTTTATGGATGGAGTATTAGAATGTGTGGCATCTTCATCCCGAAGGGATGTGGATGGCTCGATCTGTTTCTCGGCATCTTGCAGCTCAATTCGACGCATTACCTGGAACCTTTTAAGCTCTTTCATTATCTTAATCACGCTGTTCTCGATCCGGCGTTCATACATCAACATCCTGTCGAGGACTCTGCAATTCGACCAATCGCTCGTAGCGATTCGGCCCAGCGGCAAAAGATCCAGGTCGAATCTCGGATCGCCCGGCCGTATTCCCTGGTTGCGACAATAATTTTCTCGGTGGTGTCTGGCTGATTTGTTGGTAACATTGCGCTCTATCATATCTTCAATAGCCTCGTTCTGCATACGTTCGGTACGTCGCAGCCGCCACCAAAGGCTGACAATCCGCTCGGCGAGCATGGATTCCACCATTCCGACAGGCAGCAGCTCGGCGAGATATTTATCGTGGTAAAGTTCATAATCCGCCGGATCTTCGACCGAAATTACCTCCTCGGCGGCAAAAAGCCCGTGTTTGACAGCATTCTGCGAAACTACAGCCTTGCCCTCAGCCGTCTGCGGCCCGGTAGATTTCTGGGCATTCTGTTGATTAGCTTTGATTTGTGCTTTAGTAGACATTGGATTCCCCTTTCTGATTGACTATTGTCTATTGTGATAACGACCTAATAAAATACGTAAACAATCTATCTAACATATAGGCGAGTTGGCCGTCAAGCGAAAAAAGAAAATATTTTGAAATTTATTTAACCGCAGATTAACGCTGTTTTTAGGCTTGAAACATTGAGAAAAAGGCTCAACTATTGTACTATTTCCGAATTCCGTGTTTATCACAAAGACTTTGCCACGAAAAAATCAAAAAATGGACGATATTTTTATTGTAATATGCTAATTAGTCCGACATAATACATGTATATAGATGCAATAAAGAAGGAATATATAGCATTATGGAAGAACCCATTGAAATATCTAAAGATATAGTCCAGCTTGCACGCTTAGCAATGGTCGGTCGCCCTCAAGACATTCAGATGTTCATTCGTCGATTAACACGACGGTACAACAAAGCAATGCCTGAGATAGGCAGCCAATTATTAAAACTGCTTCAAGAATCACCTTCTACAGCTTCGCCTATTCGCAATGCAGATGTGGCATCAATTCCTGTGGATCAAGATTCTCGTTTACAATTGGTGCGATTTGAATGCCCCATCAAAATGGAAGTTCAGCCAATTTGGTCAGAAAGCATTGGTAAATTCTTGCACCAGTTCTGCTCGGAAAGACAACGTGAGTCTGAATTGATTGCTTCAGGGATTAGTCCCTCCCGTAGCATACTTTTTCATGGACTACCAGGTGTAGGAAAAACCCTGGCAGCTAAATGGATTGCCACAGAGTTAGATCGTCCACTATTAACATTAGATTTATCTGCTGTTATGAGTAGTTATCTGGGACGCACAGGAATCAATATTCGACATGTGCTGGAGTATGCAAAAGGGATTGAGTGTGTTTTGTTACTTGATGAGCTTGACGCTATCGCTAAACGGCGAGACGATCTTGGAGAAGTGGGAGAGCTTAAGCGTTTAGTAACCGTTCTAATTCAAGAAATAGATGACTGGCCGGAATCTGGTATTTTGATAGCTGCCACAAATCATGCGAATTTACTTGACCCTGCGATTTGGCGAAGATTTGACTTGGTAATAGAATTTCCTATGCCAACTCGGGAGCAAATTTATCAAGCTGTTATAGAATTTTTGGGACCTGACAGTCAATTAGCTACTAAAGAGATAGCCATTCTTGCATCACTACTGGATGGAGCTTCATTCAGCGAAGTGCAACGTGAAATAATGCAGTTGCGACGGGAGGCTTTAGTATTTAATAAAACAGTTGGTGAAGTTCTACAAATTTTTGTACAGGATCGAACACGGATGATGCCGCTTAAGAAACGTAAGGAAATAGCGATAAATTTAGTATCATCCGGTTATTCACAGCGTCAGGCAAATAATCTAACGGGTGTTAGTCGCGATACAATACGCAATGCTACCCGCAATGAAAAAATTAAACTTAAGGAAAAATAAAAATGGCAGAAGAAAAACGATTTCTTATTGGTAATGGTGATAATTTACGGGAAACCATTCCCCGGCCCCCTATAAGTCCTACCAAAGATCACCCGTATACCCTCGATTATGCCAAACAACGATTAATTCCAAAACTTCAACAAACAGTCGACAATTTTATGAGTTTAGATCAAGCTGCCTGCCCTAATAATGAAGCTATAGCTTTATTAACACTCCATCCCGCATATATTGCTAAAAGTTACTATCCATCGCAGCTAATAAGAGGGCTTGGTTTTCGCGCTTTAGGAAGCCGATCCCGCAAGGTTGTCCCTGAAAAAGTAACTGCTAAAACTTCTCCAAGTGAAGTTGAAACTGTTGAATTATATGTATCGGGGATAAGGCAAGATTTCCAAAATTGGGCGTGTACTCTCAATACATGGACGACTCGTCATCCTCCTGCTAATGAGCTAAATAAGATTGAGGATCTCAGGCCACTAACCTCTCAATTACGCCTTAAACCTATTCCTACTGATGATCCAGAACCACTTTTAGAAATTGTGCTGCACGCAAGTTATAACGATGGGTATGTAATCCAAGGCTTTAAAGAATATCTTCATAAGCTTGGTCTAAAAGTTGACCTTGATAAGCAATTCATTGTAAAAGGATTGTTTTTTCTTCCGCTCCGTGTACCACAGGAGTTGATAGAGCGTTTGGCTCAGTTTTCGTTTCTAAGACTTGCTCGCCCAATGCCACGACTGAGAAGCTTTCCCACAGTTTTCCCTACCAGGCAGGCCGGTAGTACGTTTTCTTGTAAACTCCCATCCAAAGAAGCTTTAAATCCGACAGTGCGTGCTGCAATTTTTGATGGTGGATTGCCCAAAAACAATTCGTTAGACCAATGGGCTACTCATCACGAAACATCAAATCTCCATGAACCTCATACATCCCTTCAGGCTCACGGGCTTGCAGTAACTTCAGCACTTTTATTTGGCCCAATAGAAAAAGGAAAGGAATTATCACGCCCTCCTGGAATAGTAGATCACTATCGTGTTTTGGATAAGAAAACTGGGGCAAACGATTACGATAAACTTTATGATGTTTTAAATCGTATCGATGCAGTGTTGCGAAACAATGATTATGGTTTTGTCAATTTAAGTATAGGGCCAAATCTTCCAATAGAAGATAATGATGTTCATGCTTGGACGGCTGTCTTGGACGAATACCTTGCTGATGGTAATACACTGGCTACCATAGCAGTTGGCAATGATGGTGAACTTGACCGAGAATCAGGTAACGCAAGAGTACAAGTCCCCGCTGATTGTGTTAATGGATTAGCTGTTGGCGCATGTGACAACCAAGTTTCTCCATGGCTCCGTGCTCCATATAGTTCCATTGGCCCAGGCCGAAGCCCTGGGATAGTGAAGCCAGATTGTGTCTCTTTTGGTGGGACTGAAAATAAACCTTTTTATGTGCTCTCTGCACAAAAACCTATAAGTGCAGTTGGGACTTTTGGTACCAGTTTTGCATCGCCACTGGTGTTGCGCACCGCTATGGCTGTACGAGCACATATGGGAGAGCAATTAAATCCCTTGGCTCTCAAAGCATTGTTGATAAATCGTACAGAAGCAAATGACGAACATATTAGTGAGATTGGGTGGGGCAAAATACCTAGTGACATTGATGCGCTTTTGACATGCAACAAAGGTGAAGTGCGGATTGTTTATCAAGGAACTTTAAGGCCAGGCAGTTACGTTCGATTGTCTGTCCCTGTACCAAAGGCCCCAATCAGGGGAATGATAAGAATTACGGCAACTTTTTGTTTTGCATCAAGAATAGACCCGCAAGATTCTGTGAGTTATACTCGTAGTGGTCTTGATATAGCCTTCCGGCCTGATAATACCAAGTTTAATAATCCAGAGCAGATAAATCCAAACTCAAAACCATTCTTTAGCACTAAGAAATACGCAACTGAGTCTGAATTACGTAGAGATTTTCATAAGTGGGAAACTACGCTACACGCAAATAAGAATATGCGTGGTAGTAGTCTCAAGGAACCGTTTTTTGATGTCCATCATGGGGCAAGGGAACGAGGACACTTGGTAACATCTGCTGTTGCCGACGATATTCCCTATGCCTTGGTGATAAATATTGAGGCAAGCAGAGTACCGAACATTTACGATGAAGTATTAATCCGTTATCCAAACAGGCTAAGAGCATTGAAACCTGTTATCGAGGTACCCATTAGAGCTATTGATGTTCAAGCAAAAGGTGTGAGTGGATTATAACATTCAAGGAAAAATAAAGGGGCCATTTTAATTTACGATTTACGATTTACGATTTACGATTGTCGATTTACTATTGTCATTTATTATTTACTATTTATTATTTGATTTGAAAGAAAACCCGCCGAGTGAATTGGCGGGCTAAATATTTTTGGATTGGCATCAAATCGGGGAGAAACTTTACTTATTTATCATTTTCATTAAGTTCCTTTTTCTGGATGAGAGGCCGGTATCATTTTTATTGGGTCAAATAGGTTATCTGCCGATGTCCGGTTAGTTCGGCATTGACCGGATTACTGAGTATTACACGAAGCTCCTCAATGTCCTCGATCGGAGGGATTTCGAACTCAATGTATTTGACTGTTTCGCCGGGAATGAAATGCAATGAGCCGCCGTCATAAAATCCATCCTCTGTTTCAATAGCGTAATCTACATCTACAGAAATGGTGGTGAATGTGCTGAGACGAACAGGGATTTTGTTTGAAATATGCGCCAGATCGAACACATCTCCAGATATTGCCAGGCCTATTCCAACTGCGGCGGCAGGTGTGGATAGAAATGGCTGCAACAGGTCCCCTTGATTCGGATCGCTCAGGGGGTTCCAGATCCAATTGTCGGGATAATTTGTGTTAGCCGCACTCAGGTAGTTGCTCCGGATATCCATCTGGTCCAGGTGCACTGTCCAGTTGTCCCATGCACTGCCCCAGACATCCCTGTTGTTGAATAGAAGAAGCGAATCGGTGACTGTCAAAAAGCCGTTGTCATAGTTCCAGTCGTAATTGTCGCCGAAGCGGGCGCCTACCATATTAGATGTGCACAGGCAGTGAACTGCATTCACGTCCGGGCCGTCGTAGCCGCATTCGATTCCCTGTCCGCAGTTCAGGAAGACTGAGTCGTTAATGTAAATATTTTTTGGCCCCGACAGGGCCATACCTTCATGATAGCATGATTCGAACCAGCAGTGATTGACAGTTACGGAACCTCTTGAACTGCCTCCCGCATCGATGCCGTCGTCCAGTGCCCAGCCGATGAGGCAATCAGTCAGAGAATGCGTCCCATTTGTCAGGTACATGGCATCGTTGTCACCATCGACATAGGCAGCAGCAGCAGAGGGGAACTCGATTAGTGCGCAATCTTCGAAGATTACTTCACCGCCATTGTACTG
>CAZHBL010000044.1:0-17421 GCA_964530105.1 uncultured Pirellulales bacterium
TGGAGTAAACAAAAATATCCATCATTAATCTGTTAAAAACTGTGAACGGTTGCGATTTCCTTATATTTTCAATTCCGCCTCAGAATTTGTATACACAGTGTCAGGAAGTAAGTTTCCAGGAGCTTGTCCTATCAATAGTTGCCAGTTCTTTTTTTGACAAAGTGTATTGAAGACGATAATGATAAAATATTTCTTTGGAAATTGTGTCCACAGCCTGAAATCTAGCATTTTTAGGGCTCGATTTGGGTAAAATTGATATGCGCGGAGACAATCTGGAGACACGCTGTCACTGTAAAAATCGCGGTGTTTTTTAGCCCGTGAAAGAGGTGACTTTTTGAAGAATTCTGACGTTTTATTCCTCACGATAATGTGACCTTTTTGGAGTGCCCATTGCGTAGTTCGGAGCACATTGGTTGGCTGGTAAGATTCGTTCAGAAAATTCTACGCAAATCGTCCGACAAAACAACAGAAGAAATGGTTGCGTCAACACCGGCGAAGGAGCGAAATAAGTTTTGGATACAGTTCCAAGTAGAGTTTATACCGTGGTCTATAAGCTTCAACATTTTTGCTGCATGGAGAGATCATTCGAATTATCCCGACAGCCTCTTTAACAGCAGAGTTTATGCTGTTGTAACCACAAGCACCCACAGAAGCGAGAATTGCTGCTCCAAGGCAGGCGGCCTCAGTAACTCTTGGAACACGCAGAGGTGTTTCACAAATGTCGGCTTTGAGCTGAAGCCAAATGTCACTACGTGCACCTCCACCTACGGCGTGAAGTTCTTCAATCTTGATGCCCGACTTTCTCAAAAGGTCGAGATTGACTCGCAATTCAAAAGTCAGACCCTCAAGGATTGCTTTTGCTATGTCGGCTTGGGTCGTAGCAAAGGTCATACCGAGAAAGGCGCCTCTTGAAGTGGTGTCAAGCGTCGGCGTGCCGCTCCCTGAGAAATGCGGCAGAACCATAAGATCGGTCGGCCCCGGCTTAGTATCTGCCAGCATTAAATCATAAGCATCTCTGCCGTACTGCTGGGCTTCAATTAGCTTGTCTTTGCCAAGTGTGTCTCTAAACCATCTCAGGAGTAGTCCCCCGCTGTGATTGAGAGTCATCGACAGATACAATCCGGGTATGACATGGCGGTAGACTGAGATATTATCCAAGCGGAGCAATTCGCTCAACACAGGTGACGACATTGCGACTTCGACGACCTCGGCCGTCCCAGTGGAGACCATAGCCATGCCAGGTTTGATAACACCACTTCCGAGCGCTGCGCATGCCTGGTCATGACCGCCGCTTACGACCAAAACATCGCTGCTAACACCTATCCGGGTGGCAATATCTTTTTCAAGACTGCCGACCACCCCTCCGGCGGCGGGCGCCAGCTCGGATAATCGCCCGGCGTCAATTCCGCATCTATCTAATATATCCTCAGCCCAGCAGCCGCTCTGCAAATCGTACATCTGGGTTCGGGATGCAAGACAGTGACTTATCGATGCCTTGCCCGTAAGACGTCTTAGGAAGTAATCCTCGTAGAGCAGGAACTGATGGCACTGATCCCAGATAGCGGGCTCATGTTTCTTTAGCCAGAGCAGTTTGGTCAGCGTATTCATGGTGTGAATGGGCATGCCGGTCCTGTTATAGAGCATTTCGGCACCGAATGTCTCCGCAAGCCATGCATTTTCTTCTGTTGTGCGAGTATCCATTCCGAGGATGGCATTTCGCAGCGGTCTGCCTTGCTTATCAACCGGAATAACCGCTTCACCCTGCACAGAAAGCGCCATCGCCCTGGGAGGATCCGACTTGCATTGGTTTATGGCTTCGGCAAGTGACTCGACGGCAAGCTTCCAGACTAATTCGGCATCCTGTTCGGCCCAGTGTGTTTGAGGTGTCAGAATCGAATATTCTCTTTTGCCCAGTCCGAGAATTAGCCAATCTTCGCTGAACACAATGGCTTTGCAGCCTGTGGTTCCAATGTCTAAACCGATCATGGACATGTTGGGTTCTCCTATTGATTTACGGGCTTACTCGATTGCCATTGCGTCGATTGCTCGAAGCATTTTGTTCCCGTCGATCCGGCCGGACATCCATTCGTCCTGTAATCGCCGCAGATCAAGAAGAGTTGACGGCTCTGCAAGATCAACATCCTCATACGTTATAGGTGTATCCTTCGCGACAGTCCGAATCAGTCTGGCATTTTTCGCGATTCCCGCCGGCAGCAGCTTTTCCTTCGCTGTGACTTCATACTCATCTATTAGGCAGTAGAAGCAGCATCCTCCGATGCCGTCCAGGACATCGCCGGCTGCCAGATCCTGCTTGGCAACGGCGAAGACTTCGGAAACGAGCTTATCGAGCGGAACCATGTTGGATTTGCCTCTGATTGCGAGCATCGCACAGGTCAGCGGCACTTCGATGCTGCATAGATGATAAGGTCGAAAGAGCGTGTAGTAAGGCCCGTCGCCCATGTCACGATATACCAGGGCCTGGCGCAGCCGGGGGTGGTCCGTTGTCACCACGGCGAAAACGCCCGGATGGACATGGCCTATACCGTATTCGACGACACCGGTTTTATTTAATACGCCGCCGTGCTCTTTCAGTGCGAAGGTTTCGTTCAGTTTGTCGCGACTGGTCTTTGGCCCGTGCATACCTCGGACATCTGGAACAAGGCCGGTAGCGTTCGAGACCGCTGCCATCTCAATCATGGTTTTGCTGCCGTCGACGAATTCGATCAGCATGTTGGGACTGAGGCCCCGCCGGGCGGACTCGGCGGCCCATTTTTCATCCGTCGGTTTTGCGTGCCTGTCAAGAGGATTATTCTTGCCCTTGCCCATGGCTACAATCGTAAAGCCCAAAGCATCGGCAAAATCATAAAGCTCCTTGCAAGCCGCCGGCTCATCTCCCGCCGCCAACGCATAAAGAACACCCTTGTGCTCTGTATAACGGCGTAAGAGCGGACCAACAGTTATGTCGGTCTCAACATTCATCATTGCCAGATGCTGACTGCTTCTTGCCGAGCGAATTGCCGCCCTGGCTCCGATTTCGGGGATCCCCGTAGCTTCCAACATGACATCGATGCCGCTCATATCAGTGATAATTCGATAGTCCGAAGCATAAACATATATATCCTTCGAGATGAACTGGTCGGCCTGTTCAGCCGAATCCGCCTGTGCCATTTGACCTTTAGTGCCAGCGATTTCATACGCGTCCTTTGCACGCTCGATTTCGATATCAGCAATAGCGACAATATCGATACCCTTCATTTGCGTCACTTGCGCTACGACGTCCACGCCCATCTGTCCGGCACCGATCAATCCGATTTTTACAGGCTTGCCCGCCTTTTGTCTTTCCGCCAGCTCAGAGTTTATTCCGATCACTTCTATTGCCTCCCAATTTCTATTATGACCTTCAGTGCTTCCCCACTTGCAGCCGTTTCGTATGCTTCGTTTATCTTCTCAAGTTCAAATGTGTGTGTTATCAGCAAATCAGCAGGCAGCTTACCATCCGCCAATAAGCTCAACGCCAGCTTGTGAAACCGCGGGTGGTAAGAAAATGCGCCGACCACTTGAATCTCGCCGTAATGAATCAAATTACTGTTGAGTGTGGTCATTGGGTTCGCCTTCGGTAAGCCTCCGAAAAGGATTACCCTGCCGCCTTTACGGACCATTTCCACTCCGAGCCTCTGAGTTTGCGCAACCGGATTTGCACATATGACGATGTCTGCCCCGATGCCGTTCGTGAATTCCTTTATTTCACCGACAATGTCCCCTGATGATGTATCGAGCACCAAATCGGGACTGAACTTTTCAACCATCCGCCGCCTCGTCTGACTGATCTCCAAGACGCACACATGAGCACCTCGCTGCTTAGCCACTGAGGCATGGAGGCAGCCGGCGGGCCCGGCACCGATGACCACAACAGTATCATTCTCTCCGGTACCCGCTTTTTCGTGAGTAGCGAGCACCGAGTTACACAGCTCCGAAACTGCTGCATGCTCGAAAGACAGTCCTTCCGGCATCTTGTTGATAATGCCATTCGTGAGAATTTCCCCTGTCAAAGCCATCCGTTCGGCGAAGCCTCCGGGAAAACCTGGCGTGACACCAAGAAATTTCAGGTTGTCGCAAAGATTGTACAATTCCTTCCGGCAGTAGTAGCAATCTCCGCAGTGGATATCTGGGGCAATCGCGACAAAATCACCTGTCTCGAAGCCGGAGCAGTTCGGCCCCGTCTCGATGACAATACCAGCTGCTTCATGGCCCGGCACTACTTCTTTGCTGCCGGACGGTGGCCCTTCCTTCCATCTTCTCAGGTCCGAACCGCAGATTCCACAGGCTTTGACCTCTATAACAATCCCGTCATCCGGCACGTTCGGCTCGGGTATGTCCCGCAGTTCGAGAGTCCTCAACGATTTTAGAAACGTTGCCTTCATCCAATTCTCCTTTTCGATATCAGTCCTTACACAAATGCAGCTCCAGCATAACATCTGCGCGGACTACTGTTTCTTCCTGAGCTTTTCACCGACGGCGCCTCCAGGATGAGTTTGGCCGAACTGCTGCTTGGTATAACCTCGCAGCTCCAGCAGCAGTATGCACAATACGTCGCACGCCGCGGCATTGACGAGCGAGCTGCCGGTTGCAATCATGCCGTAGGGATCGACATCTTCGGGAGCGACAACGTGGTAAATAACATCGCTGAGCCGGCCAAGTTCCGAATCGGGCTTTTCCGTATGAGCAATTATTTTTGCTCTACGGTCCTTGGCGATCCTGACGAACTTGTTCAATTCGGCGCTCTGCCCGCCTTTCGATATCACATAGACGATATCTTTTTCAGTAATCGATCCTGCGCCGCCGTGGATTGCATTGGCGGCATTGATAAACAGAGCGGGAGTTCCGCAGCAGGCCAGCAGGTGTGCAAACCGCTCGGCAATCGTCCAGCTTGTCCCCGCCCCGGCCGTCAGGACATGTCCTTTACAGTTGATTATTATATCGACAATTCCGGCCATATCTTCGGTCAATTGTTCCTTTAGCGTGCCCACAGCCCTGGCCTCTGATTCGATCACTTCTCGCGCTCTTTCAAGCAATTGTATTCCGGACACTTCTGCCATAGTTTTGTCACCTCAAATATATGTACGATTATTTAATATCATTCTTCCACCCTTATATTACGGCGGTTCAGCTTCGCAAGGTATGTGTTTCGCAGACTGTCTATCAGGACGGCGAGAAAGATAAAAGCTGCGGCGATAAGCGGATGAAGGTACAAATCCACGCGAGCCGAGACCAGGCCAATGGATATCGCCTGAATGAAGACCGCTCCCAGCACAACTCCTGGAAAGACCCTGCCGGCCCCTCCGAACAGACTTACTCCTCCAAGGACCGCTGCCGCAATGGCATCGAACTCATCGCCTTTGCCGAAGCCCGCATTGACGTTGCCGAGCTGAGCGACGGAGATGAAACCTCCCAGCGAAGCAAAAACTCCACAGAGAACGTATGCTGTGACAAGCGCCCTGTCGGTGCTTACGCCGGCTTTGCGGGCGGCCTCTTTGCTGAAACCCACCGCATATATCTGCCGGCCCAGCGCCGTGCGTTCCAGCAGCAACCATGCGCAGAAAACAACGCCGGCAAAGACCACGATAGGATACGGAATGAGGCCGAACAGTTCAGCAGAGCCCAGACCCGTCACTGAATCGGGGAAATTGACGGCACGGGATTTGGAGAACATCAGTCCTATGCCCCTTCCTGTTACCATCATAGCAAGGGTCACGACAAAGGGCATGATTTTCAATTTCGCGACGGCAAACGCATTCACCGCCCCGAACGCCGAGCCGACAAACAAACACAAAACCAGGGCAAGCCATGGCCCGATGGAATAATGCTGCATCGCCAGACCAGCAACCGCGGCCGAGACATACATGTTCGAGCCTACAGAAAGATCGATCCCCCCTGTCAGCAGGACAAACGTCATACCGACGGCTATAATACCGACATAGGAGGCCTGCTTGACTGCGTTTTCGAGGCTCTGATAGTCAAGCGACTTCGGCGCCACCAGCCCGAAGATAATGAACAGTAGGGTGAACAGAAGCAAAGGTGTATTGTTGAGTACTACATGCGTTAGTTTGTTTCGTTTTAAGCTCATTTTCTAAAATCAATTCTCGCCGTTTTCACTTGGTGTGCAATAACCGGCACGACCGCTAAATGCCGCCTGGAGAATTTTTTCCTGATCGAAGTCCAGCCGAGCGAATTCGGCCCGCATCTCACCGTTGCTCATTACCAGTATCCGGTCACACATCCCTGTCAGCTCCTCAAGCTCCGATGAGATATACAGGATTCCGACGCCTTCTTCGGCCAGTTTGTTGATTGTAGCGTAGATTTCATACTTGGCGCCGACATCGATGCCGCGCGTCGGTTCGTCGAGAATCAACACGTCCGGTTCGGTCAGCAGCCATTTGCCGATTACTACTTTCTGTTGATTGCCACCGCTGAGATTCTTGACCTTTTGTTTGTTAATCGGGCCGCTCTTAATTCTTAATGTCTCGGCAATACGATTTGCTGATTCCAATGCTTCGGATCGGTTAATGATTCGGGCCGGACCTAATCTGGTGAATTTCCGCAGTGAGGTCAGATATAGGTTTTCGGAGACGGACGCCTCCATTAAAAGCCCCTCCTGGTGTCGATTTTCGGTTACAAAGGCCAGGCCATTGTGTATGCTCATGACGGGTGAAGAGCCTGCCGTATCTTTTGCTCTTATGCTGATTCTTCCGGTTCTGCGGGAATCGAGCCCGAATGTTATGCTCGCCAGTTCACTTCGGCCGGAACCCATAAGGCCAAAGATGCCCAGCACTTCATTCTCGTGCAATTTGAAGGATATGTCCCTGACTATCCCGGGCTGTGTAACACCTTCAACTTCCAGGAGGGCTGCGCTTCCGGGAGCTGTTCTCCGGGCAGGATACATTTGCTCTATCCGACGTCCGACCATATCGGAAATCATCCTGTCTATCGTATATTTCCTTGCGGGTCCTATGCTTACAAGGCATCCGTCCCGCAATACAGCAATGGCATCAGATACTTGCAGAACGTCTTCGAGGGTATGGGAAATGTAGATGATAGTCCTTCCCTGATCTTGCAGTCTCTTTATGATATCGAAAAGGCGTTTTCTCTCGACTGCGGTCAGTGACGTTGTAGGCTCATCGAAGATTATAACACGGGCATCCTGGCTGATAGCCCTGGCTATTTCAACAAGCTGCCGCTCGCCGGGAGTGAGCATTTCAACAGGTGTCCCGGCAGAAATGTGCAAGTCCACGGAAGACAACAGATCAACCGCCCGCTTATGTAATCTGCTTTTATCTATGAACGGCGATTTGCCGAGTCGTGGGAAGCTGTCGATAAAGAGATTGTCTGCAATACTTAGATTGGTAAAAAGATTCAGCTCCTGGTGAATGAATGCTATGCCTGCATGCGTCGCATCGGCGGGACATGAAGGATTATACTCATTACCAAAGAGCCTGATGCTCCCTTCATCCTGCTCAAAAACACCACCGAGAATATTCATCAGCGTGCTTTTGCCGGCACCGTTTTCACCGATGAGTCCCAGCGTCTGTCCCTTTCCGACAGAAAAGGTCACATCGCTCAGCGCTCGAATACCGAAGAAGCTTTTACTGATATGGTCAAATTCTACTTCCCACTCGTTCATATCAGGATATTCCCTCCGCTGCTGTTTGTCTCGAAGCGATGCTTGTGCGTAAAGAATCCAGCAGTACAGCCATAAGGATTACGCCGCCCTTTATTATGTCTATCGAGTAAAATTCCAGCGGCATTTTGTTTAGAGAATTGTCGAGCACGACGAAAAACAGCACGCCATACACCGCCCAGAGAACTCTGCCTTTACCACCATAGAGGCTGATTCCCCCAATCACAGCGGCTCCTATTACATCAAGCAGTAGATTTCTGCCGAGGGTGGGCCGGCCGGCCTCCAGTCTGGCCGAATACAGAATCGATCCTATAGCGGCACAAAAACCGCTGAAGACATAAGCCACAATCACCACCCGCTCGGTCGGGACGCCGGAGACTCTTGCTGTCCGGATATTCTGGCCGACGGCATAAAACCAACGGCCGAGAATGCTCAGATTCAGAATTACAAACGCAAGGACTGCCAGCGTCACCACAATCAGCATCGCAGATGGAACGGGGCCTAAGCTTCCCTTCCCGATCGCGATGAAGCTATCGGGCAGGTGCATTATATTCTCGGATCTTGTCAGGTAAATCGCCAGTCCGCTATAGAAGGACATCGCGACGAGAGTCACCATGAAAGGCGGCATTTTCAGTTTCGCCACAGCCATACCGTTAAAAAGGCCGATACCGATACCGACGACGAGCATAATCAAGATCGCTGCCGGCACCGCCCATCCGCTGCCGGCCAGCAATCCACCCTGCTCCGAGAATACCACGCTCCAGAGCGGGTTTTGCTCGAACTTAGCAGGGTCGAATCGCCCGGCCATTATCATCGCACCGAGAACACTCGTCACCGCCATGATCGAGGTCTGAGATAAATCGATGCCGCCGACAATCAGCACAAACATCTGGCCGATTACCAAAGCCAGCAACGGCCAGACATTGCTGAAGAGATTTGCGATATTGCGACGGCCTGCCATGTGCGGGTAGATCGCCCAGATCAACAGGAAATAAAGAACTGTTATCACAAGGACAAAGTGGTCCGACAAGACAATCTCCTCCGGCAGTCGAAGTAATATCCTTCGAGTTCTCATGGTGCTGCGCCGGCCTCTGCTTGCTTAAGAATTCTGCAGCCCCACATGTCCATTTGGCGTTCGGCCATGTTCTCCTGCGTCAGGGCAAAGCCGGGATCCTGTATCCATTTCTCGGGCTTGGTTTGGCCTTTCTCGATTGAATCGAGCAGGGCTTCCATGATTGCATCGGCTTCGAAGAACAAATCCTGTACGCCGGTGGCATCGACGTAACCTTTTTTCATCAGCTTGTAGGCTGTAGAATCGCCATCGAGCCCGCCTAATATCACGTGGCCGGCATCTCCGATGGGTTTCCACTTTCCCAGCGGTTCGAGAACTGCTTTAATCTGTGGATACAGAAAATCCGACGATGTGAAGACGAAGTCCACTGCAGACTCCACCTGGAGTGCCGCCTCAAGATTGGCCAGTGTCGTGGCGGCATCCCATTTCGTCGGAACCTCAATGGGCTTTTTGAACAAATCCGGATTTGCGTTGACTGCATTGTAAAAACCATTTTTTCGTTCAATGGAGTTCTGGTCTCCAAGGTCGCCGACCAGAATCAAAGGTGTCATCTTGCGATTGAGATTCCGGGCAGTCTTAGCCATATATGCAACGGTCTCTTCGGCTATTTTTGTATTATCAGCCACAACTACAAGTGCGGGATTGCTTTTGTTGGCAGGCGGACGATTGAAAACGGCGATGGGTATTGATGCTTTGTTCGCTTCGCCGATAATCGTAACGGCACTCTCTCCATCCTGTGGAATCATTATTATGCCGTCCACATCCTGGGCGATGGCATCGCGAATCTGCTCGAGTTGCCGGTTGGCGTCCTGATGTGCATTGTGTTGCAGGACTGTGATGTTTTTGTCCTTCAGTGTCTCGGTTATCGCCTTGTGGGCGGCGACCCAGTATTCGGTTTCAAGGTCCTGGAAGGCAAAACAGATTGTGACCTGACCGGGTTCCTTATCCTTGCGAGAACAACCACCATTCATGAATAAAACAAATATCGGCAATAACATCAGGATGAACTGTTTTGTATTAGCCATTTTATCCTTCCCTTTACATTCGGAAGCCGTATAATAATTTGTCCTATTTTGAACATATGAACATTAGTAGACAGTCATGAATTTGTCAATTGGAATATGAAATGGAAAAGAGACAAACGTTCGGAGTGATTGTAACATCTCGCAATATATTCCCGGCTAAACTGGCAATAGCCGAACGCCGAAACATCACAACCAAGCTGGAAAAGATGGGCTTTGGCAGCGTTCTTCTGGGAGAAGATGAGGTTCCGAACGGCGCTGTGGAGACATATAGTGATGCCAAGAAGTGTGCGGCTCTTTTTAAGGCGAGAAGCGATGAAATTGACGGCGTCATTGTGGTACTACCCAACTTCGGAGATGAACAGGCCATCACTCAGACGATCGACATGTCACAGTTGAACGTTCCGGTTCTGGTTCAAGCGTGCGGCGAATCGGATCCGACCAGGCTTAAATTAAGTGAGCGGCGTGATTCCTTCTGTGGCAAGCTGTCTTTGTGCAACAATCTATACCAGTACAACATACCCTTTACGAACACGACTTATCATACGTGTAACATTACGGATGATGTCTTTACGGAAGACCTCAATAGGTTCGCCGCCGTGTGCCGGATAGTCAATGGTCTGTGCGGCGCCCGGATCGGGGCAATCGGCGCCCGACCGGAGGCCTTTCATACCGTCCGCTTCAGCGAAAAGCTGCTGCAGGCATCAGGAATCAAGGTCGTGACCGTGGATTTGTCGGAGATATTTTCCGCCGCAGACGCCCTTGTAGGCGATACAGCCGAAGTCCGCAACAAGGTGAAGGCCATTAAGGAGTACGGAAAGATTCCATCATCCGTATCCGAGGGCAAAATTCTCAGGCAGGCGAAATTGTCGGTTGCCATTGACAATTGGATGGCGGAAAATGAATGTGTCGCCAGCGCCATCCAGTGCTGGACGGCTGTACAGCAGCATTACGGTTGCGCTGCGTGCCTGTCGATGAGCATGATGGGCGAACAGGGCAAACCAAGTGCCTGTGAAATGGACGTGGCGGGGACGGTCTCCATGTACGCGCTTAATCTGGCTTCGGGCGGTAAGCCCTCCGGATTTGTGGACTGGAACAACGATTACGGCAGCCAGCGGGACAAATGCGTAGTGACACATTGCAGCAACTATCCGAAAAGTTTCGTGGGCGACGATATCGAGATATCGGAGCTCGACGTTCTGGGTGAATCCCTTGGCCGGGATAATTGCTTTGCCGGCATCAAGGGCAGAATCGCCCCCGGTGATATGACATTCGCTCGGATTAGCACGGATGATACACTCGGCACAATCAAGGCCTATGTCGGCCAGGGCAGATTCACCGACGACCCGCTGGAATGTGACGGTGGCGTCGGAGTGTGCGAGGTGCCCGAGCTTCAAGTTCTCCTTGATTTCCTCTGTCAGAATGGATTTGAACACCATGTAGCTATGAGTAGAGGCAACTACGCCGACGTTCTTGAAGAGGCTTTCGACAAGTATCTGGGTTGGGAAGTCTATAATCATCGGGATCACCTCATCAAATGAATCCGGAAGAGAGTGGAGGACAGAAGTTTTCATTTGCAGGTTCTATCTACAATCGAACTTCTGCATAATCGTGCTGTGAACGACCTTAATCAATCGTCTTCACAACATTGATGGCGAACTTCTGGGTCGCTGCACCGACGCGCTCAACCTCCATGGAAAGCACCTTCTCCCTACCCCAACGGAGTACAGCCTCGTCAAGCTTACGCACCTGGCGATCAATGGTGACGGTG
Source organism: uncultured Pirellulales bacterium (assembly GCA_964530105.1). Taxonomy (GTDB): domain Bacteria; phylum Planctomycetota; class Phycisphaerae; order Sedimentisphaerales; family Anaerobacaceae; genus JAFGPJ01. The sequence goes on from CAZHBL010000044.1 coordinate 11,541, forward strand.
ACAGCCACGTCGGTCCTGCCCGGGACATCGGGCGTGCCAGAGAGCAGGCCGGTTGCTTCGTCCATCCTGAGCCACGCCGGCCCATGAACAAGCGTGAATCGGGGCTTCTCAATGTCGAAGTAGCCGCTTATCTGCCGGTCATCCACCATCCGCGAGCCGAGGTCACCCAGAGACCGATTGGCACGCATCTGATAACGGTACTCAGTACCAACCCGGGCGGTCACCACAGGCTTGCTATAGATGACGGGCCGTGGAGCAACGGCGTAGTCGGATGGTCCGCTGCGCTTACCCAGTTCGTCGATCGCCACCACGCGGTAGTAAGTTTTGTTGGCGGCGGGCAGGTCCACGTTGCCGCCAAGCACTACCATTTCTATTGCCGTGGTCTCAGCGATGAAGTTCGCCGGGAACCACGGATTCCAGTCAGCCATCTCATCCTTGGTCACACCTACGACGCACTGGTGCCTCTGGTCTGCAATTGTAAAACCTTTCTCATCGCTGCCATAGACCCAGTACTTGATCGGTGCACGGCCCGCCGGGTTAGCTTTCCATCGCAGAGTGCCAATGTTCCCGGCCTGGTCGTAGTCCACGGTCACATCCAGCGGGTGCGAGGGGCCGCGGGTTGTAAAACTCCAGGTCATGCTCCAGGGTCCCCACACGCCCTTGTCATCCTGGGCCCGCACATGCCAGTAGTACGTGCAGTCCGGCGTCAGCAGGCCCGGCTGGGATAAGGTATACTGGGCCTTGACCACGATTCTCTCTTTGCCGGTGGTCTTGTCCTTTTCCTTTGTGGCGTCGGCGGTCAGTGAGATGAGCTTGTAGAAGCTCATCGAGAGAGGCCACTTCATATCGGCGCGAGTGGACAGTTCAAAGTGGTAGTCGGCAATTGCAGTACCATCAGGGTCGCTGGAATCTGTCCACTGAAAGACGAAGTCAGTGCCGTTCGTCTCGCCGCCATCGGTCGGCCAGACGGCGCCGGCCGGTGCGGATGGCGGTCTTGAGGTCGACCGCTCGACCCAGTTGTGAGTAATCTGCACCTTGCGATCCCCGGTGGACTGGTCGCTGTACGTGAAAGCGTTCTGGCCTACAACCATTTCCGGCAGTGCCAAGGGGGCCATCTGCACGTCATTGATGACCGCCAAACGTCGAAGCCGCGACGGCCCTTCCAACTGGCACGTGAGCTGGTACTCGTAGCAGGCCGGACCTACAATCGAAAAGAACTTGTCAAGGTTTTCTTGTGCGGCCCTCCAGTTCTTGCCATCCTGGCAAATGAAGAACTTAGCTCCTGCGCCCTCCACTTCAAGCCGGCCGCCCACGAAGATGTACGGGCTGCGCATCGACCAGACAATAGTGCCGGTCTTACCCTCGTCGGCAGCCAGACCATCCGGCCTCATCGTGATGTTTTCCACAGCCACAGCCCCTTTACGCCATACGGCCTTGGAGAAATCCGGACGATACTCCCATAGACCATTGTAAATCACGCCTTCGTATGTGGGAGTCGATCCCTGCACTCCGTGATACTTGAGCGGGCGGAGCTGCCCCCATCGCCAGGTGAGCGCCTCGCCGGGACGCAGAACCATGTTCATCGTGGTATCTGGCTTGCCGGAGCGGTCGCCCGTGACCGGTCCTTCGTAGAAGTACATCGAGCACATTTCCGGCTCGGACCACCAGGTATCCGGAAAAAGGATTCCCTTGGAATGGGTCCGCTTGATCAGGTCGTGGTCGCACACGATGTCCTGCTCGCCGGCCACGGTCTGGTTGTCCCGCAGAAGGTACACGGAGTGCATGTCGCCATCATAGAAGTGCCAGCCGCCATCGTAGAATGCCTGGGAGATGCAATGGCCCAGGGCCCGGGCCGGCGCCACTTTAAGTCCGGCCTTGAGCCACAGCGTGGCCAGGCAAATAGAATCGTTGCCGCAAGTGTTGTACCCGTAGATATTGAAGACCTTCACGGGGTCGCCCAGCTCATTATTGTCGCCCGGTGAATGGTGCCGATACCGGATTTCCTGGAACCAGAGGGCAAAGGCCTTGTCCGCGTCCGTCATACCCGGCGATACGGCGGAGGAAACGATTTCTTCGACGCTGCGGAAATTGTTGCGGCCGTTGGAGAGCCACGGGTTGACCACGTCAACGTCGCCGACGTTCTCCAACCGAACCGAGCGATTAGATTCCCATGTCTGAAGGAAGGCCCCTTCCCTCGCTATCCCGCAGCCCATGGGCGACCGGCAATTACGGCCATCCATCGTGCCGCCCTGGAAGATCGTATACCTGTGTATCCTCTCACTGATCTCCTCTATGTGCGACCTGGCAACATCGGTCGGGTGCGTATCTGTTGACCGGGGATACCAGGCATCGCCGGCAACGGCAGGACTCGCCGGATCGAGAGCTTCTGCTAGAACCACAGAAGTAGCGAGCAGGGTCAACATGCACACACAGGTTTTCAATATCTTTGCCCTTCTATTATATTTTCATAAACAACATTCCTACACACTGTACTATAGTATTTTACTTGAATGGTCTGCCGGCTTCAATATCATCGGCTTACAATTATAAATTCCTTTCGCGGATGGTCGCACGATGATAGAATGCAGTCCAAAAGGATGCTGCACTTTGAAAGGGTATATGAGATGGATATTGAATTAAAGGAGAAGTTCTTAGCACTTTGGGAGCAATATTTTGAAGGAGCCGAGCTGCCCATAGTTTTTTATTACTCTAACGAAATTTCAGAAGTGGAATTGGTGAAACCTCCTTCCGGGCATCGGTGCATAATGGCTGATTTATCGAAAGTAAGGACGGGTATTCTCATTTGTTTCGGCGATGATTCCATTGGTTGTTTTGGTGGAAAAAGGTACCTGGGATTTAGCCATGAAATCACGCCCAATTTCGAGTATTTTCTTTCCTATGGTATTCCAGGCCAACTGGAAGGAGAGCGTTACAAGAAAACGCCGGAGCTGGTAAAAGAAATTATGAACAACGTTCCAAAGTTAGAAGCTCCCGGCAGATTTATCGTATTCAAGAGGTTCGATACGCTCGAAGAGTCAGATGAGCCTGATGTCGTTGTGTTTTTTGCTCCCCCTGATGTGCTGTCCGGCCTTTTTACTCTCGCGAATTTCGATGTCGGTGACCTCAATGGAGTATTCACACCTTTTTCTGCAGGCTGTGGTTCTATTGTTCAATATCCTTATCTTGAAAAAGGATCTGATTTTCCGAGAGCAGTATTGGGTATGTTTGATGTTTCCGCACGTCCATTCGTGCCTGAAGATGTTTTGGGCTTTTCAGTGCCGATGGAAAAATTTGTTACAATGGTTGAGAATATCGAAGAAAGTTTCCTCATTACAGAGTCTTGGGGCAAAATTAAGAAGAGGTTAAAATAAACAAGAAAAGATTAGTCTCTGGAGTCCAACATAATAAGAAGGAGTAGACTTATGAAGATTCGAAATAATTTGAACCGCCGTCAGCTTCTCCAGACCGCCGCGATCGCGGCCTCCGGACTGTCGCTGCCGGCAACGGCGACAGAACCGCCGTCACGCCCGCAAGGTAAGACCCGAGTTGGCTGCCTGAGCTGGTGTTTTCACAGTCTGAGCCCCGGCGCGGACCCCGAGCCGGCCCTGGATGTCATTGGTGAGCTTGGCTTTGACGGCGTCGAATTGATCGTGAACGCACAGAGGGACCTCAAGGAGTTCTGGACGGATGCCCGGATCGACCGGTTCAATCAGAAGCTCCAGCGAAACAAGTTGCTCGTCTCGCAGTTCGTACTTTTCCAGCCGGTGGTCGAGGACCTCTCGAGCACGGACCGGGCCGCCCGTGAGCAGGCACTCGCCTACTTCGAGGCCGGCTGCCGGATTGGCAAAAAGTTAGGCGCGCCGATGATCAATATCGTAGCTCCCTGGGCGCGCGAGCTTAAAGGGCCGACGGACTATCTGCCCCGCTACTACGAGATCGCCAATCCCAAGCCGGGCCAGAAGTATCACATCGACATTGCCGAAGGATTCGATTGGGACCGGGTGTGGAACGCCTACGTTCAGACCACCAAAGCCTGCCTGTCACGGGCGAAAGCCCACGGCATGAAGTTCTCCATCGAGCAGCACACGCATTGTTTGGTTCCGGATGCGGCGTCGTTCCTGCGGCTGTGGGACCAGATTCGCGACGACGATCTGGGCTACAATATCGACGTGGGCTGGACGCTGCTCCAGCGGGAATATCCCCCGGTCGCAATCCATAAAGTGGGCAGGCACCTTATGAACGTGCACATGCGCGATATCGACGGCCTGATGCGTCAGTTCCCGGCGTTCGGCCGGGGCGTGATGGACGTCGAGGCGATTGTCACGGCCCTCAAGAAGGTCGGCTTCGACGGCTTCGCCTCCATCGAGCAGGACCGGCATCCCGGCGATCCCGATATAAAAGACACCTGCCGGGAGTACCTGCGGATAATGCGGGGGTATATATAAAAGATTATTGAAGTTGGGCGTATATTATCTCCATTGGATAGGAGGTGGAAAGTATGGCCATCCCACAGACAACCTCATGTCCTCCGGTGCCGAAGTCGGGCATATCGCGGCGAACGCTGCTGAAGTGCTCGGCGGCCCTGGCGATGGGACCGGCGGCGCTGCCGCCGGCTTATGGCAAGGCTGTTGAGAAACCTGAGGCCGGCACTCTGAGCGGGACACTCAGCAAAGGCAAGGTCATCGACTGTCATGCGCACCTGAATCATCGCAGCCGCTCGACATGGGAGGCGGACGACCATAAACTCATTGAGGCGGCGGACAAGCTGGGAATTGACCAGTTGTGCTGCTCGATTTTGACACCGCAACGGCCGGCGACCGCCGACGGTTTTCGGGAATGCAACCGCTGGACGGCCGATGGGATGCGCCGGTTCCCCGGACGGGTGCTCGGCTACTGCTACGTCAATCCCGGCTATCAACGAGAGGCGCTGGAGGAAATCCGCCGCTGCGTGGAAGACAGAGGATTTATTGGCATCAAGCTCTACAACGAGTACACCTGCACCGAGCCAGTGGTCTTTCCCGTCGTAGAGCTGGCTATTGAGCTGGGCGTGCCGATCCTCCACCACGCGAGCCACTCTCACTATTTCGTGGAGGACCAACCGCGTCTCACCGACAGCGGCCACCTCGCGGAGCTGGCCCGCCGCTATCCTGAGGCCATGCTCATCTGTGCGCACATCTCCGGCGGAGGCGATTGGGAGTGGACTGTCAAGGCTGCGCGCCACGCTCCGAACGTCTTGCTCGACACCAGCGGCAGTGTCACGGATGACGGCTCCGTGGACATGGCCGTGGCCGTGGTGGGTGTGGACCGGGTCGTCTTCGGCTGTGACTCATCCATGACGGCAGGCATCGGCAAGATTCGCGGGGCGAACCTGAGCGCACAGGACAAGCAGAAGATACTGGGCGGCAACATGACCAGGCTCTTACGGAGGCGGAAATCATGATTGTTGATGTTAATGCTTATCTTGGCCATTTTGCGTTCCGCCGGCTGCGGAACAATACGGCCGCATCGCTGCTGGTGCTGATGGACTCCAAACACATCGACAAGGCGGTCGTTTCCAGCGCGAGCGCCATCACCTACCGTAACGCACAGGCCGGCAATGAGGAGGTGGCGGAGGAGACCAAAGGTCATCGTGACCGGCTGATTCCGTTTGCCGTCATCAATCCGTTCTACGCCGGCTGGCAGGACGATCTGAAAATCTGCCACGAGCAGTTCGGCATGACGGGCCTGCGCCTCTATCCCAAGTGGCATAATTATCAGCTCTCCGAGAAGTGCTGCCGGCAACTCGTGGACGCGGCGACCGAACGAGGCATGGTTATCTCCATTCCTATCCGCGTGGAGGACAACCGCGAGCGGAGCTGGCTGCTGAACGTACCCGATGTGC
>CAZHBL010000045.1:0-12333 GCA_964530105.1 uncultured Pirellulales bacterium
ATTTCAATGGACAGGCTGATTGGCATGGTGTTTCTACATTTAAGTCAGGGGCCGTTGAGCGGAGTTCAGATTGCAAACTTGCAGGTTCTCGGCAGACAGGCCAGCCTGGCTTTTGAGAATGCTCTGCTGTTTAAAGAGCGCTTGCGCCAGAACGAACGGATGTTCCGTGCCGAGCAATTGGCAACGATGGGACAATTTGCTGCGGGCATTGCACACGAGCTTCGTAATCCGCTGACGGCGATTCGCAGTACGATACAGTACCTTGGGAATGAATTCGACCAGGGTACAGACCAGCGAAAGCTCGCCCATGACATTTTGGATGAGGTAGATCGTCTGAATAATATTGTAGGTAACTTATTGTCATTGGCCCGACCGGCCCAGAGCAATCCTGAAGAAATAGATATTCGCCGGGAGATCGAACGATGTGCGAATTTTATCGAGACTAAAGCCAGGAGCCAGAACATTAAGCTTCAAACTGATTTCAAGAAAGATTTGCCGAAACTTAGATTCGACCCGGCCGAATTACGACAAGTGCTCTTGAATGTTATGATGAACGGTCTGCAGGCTATGCCGGAAGGTGGATTGCTCCTAATCAAAGCCTGCTGCGTTGTTGAAGGAATCCATGATTCCATTACCGGTAGTGAGAGAATGTTGATTCAGATCGAGGACGAGGGCCCCGGAATACCCGCCAACCTGCGGCAAAAGGTTTTCGAGCCTTTTTTCACGACGAAAGCCGGCGGGACAGGTCTCGGACTGGCCATTTGCAATAGTATAGTCAAACGGTATAATGGTGAAATCTGGATAGAACAAGCCGGGAGTGGTGGAACAGAGGTAAAAATTTCTTTGCCTATAAGGTAATTAAAACGATTGGGAGCCGAGTCTCATGGAAAAATCCAGAGTACTGATTATTGATGACGAAGCCAGCATACGTTCCATTTTGTCCACGTTGTTGAAAAAAAATGGTTACCATGTGCAGGTTGCCGATTCCGGGGAGTCAGGGCTTGATTTATATGCCCAGTTTAAGCCGGCTGTTATTTTGCTGGATTTGAAGATGCCCGGAATCGACGGCATGGAAGTTATGGAAGTCCTGGACAAGCGGCTGAATGCCGATTGTAAGACTATTATAATGACTGCCCACGGAGAGGTTCGTTCCGCCGTGGAAGCCATGAAAAAGGGGGCTTTTGATTATCTACAAAAGCCCTTCGATAATGATGAGCTTCTGGCCATAATTTCGCGCGCAGTGGAAATGGTAACTCTAAAGCGCAGGGTCAGGGAGTTGGAAGACCAGCTCGAAGAAACCTATAGGTTTGAGAATATCGTCGGTGTTTCAGATAAGATGATGTCCACGTTTGCTTTGATGCATAAGTTCGCCGGCACGGATGGTACGGTTCTGGTCTATGGTGAGAGCGGTACGGGCAAAGAATTAATTGTTCGGGCTATTCATCAAGCCAGCAAACGCAAATCAGGGCCGTTTGTTGTGGTTAATTGCGGTGCCATTCCTTCCAATCTGATTGAGAGCGAGTTCTTCGGTCACGAGGCAGGTTCGTTTACCGATGCCAAGGAGCTCAGGCTGGGCAAGTTCGAATCCGCTGACGGCGGGACATTGTTCCTTGACGAAATCGGTGAGCTGACTCTTGAAGCGCAAGTTAAGCTTTTGAGGGTCATAGAAGAAGGTAGTTTTTCACGTGTAGGCGGCAACGAACCGATCGCCGTCGATGTCCGGGTAATGGCGGCAACGAATCGTGACCTTGCCAAGATGGTTGAGGAAGGAAAATTCAGAGAGGATCTATACTGGCGTTTGAATGTTCTGAGTCTGAATATCTGTCCGCTACGCCAGCGAAAGGAAGATATTCCGTTATTAGTAGAACAATTTCTTGAGAGATATGCCGTCCCGTTGGGGATTGAACAGCCGAATGTTTCTGAGAAAGCAGTTCAATTACTGATGGCTTACGAATGGCCCGGCAATGTAAGAGAATTGCAGAACTGTATTTATAGCGCGATAACAATTGCCGATGGCCCGGCCATTGAACCAGCCGACTTACCAAGACGAATTTACTCAAATTCAGAGCCGTCTGAAATAACCAGTGTGATATCAGGGCGAATATCGCTCGCGGAGACTGCCGCTCAGGCCACAGCTAAAGCCGAGCGGGAAGCAATCAGCAAGGCCCTTTCGGAAACGGGGGGCAATCGTGAAAAGGCTGCCGAATTACTTGGTATCGGTCGAAAGACTCTCTACCGCAAGTTAAGGCATTACGGAATAGAATAATCCACCCTATTGATATCAGTGTGTCATTCATGACCCAAGAGTGTCGGCAATGACCCATTGGACGTCACAACGGCTGCATTTTTCAGAGGTCCTGTTTTGCGCCTATCTTCTTGTCAAAAAACAACTTGAGAGGCTATTGCCAAAGCAATTCGTCTTTGGCACGCACTTTGCTAAAATAGCAATCATAAGAACAACCAAAGGAAAGGTCTAAGAATGGAAATGCTAATGTAATCGATAAAAAGGATAGGATTCTAATTTGTGGATTGGCATATATGCGTAAGGAAAGGAAATGAATATGGATAGCAAGAGGATGGGAATAATTGGAGCTATCATGATTCTACTGTTTGGCTCTTCTTCATTGATCTATAGCGATAATGAGGGGGTCACGACGACAGGTGTCAGCGATCCTAATGATCAGCATACTGTGGATAGTTCAGTTCCGGCAGAAGAAGAAAAGCTTTCTGAAAGTGACAAAACTAAGTTAAGCCAACAAGAAGACGAAATCACCAAGTATTTCGATAAGACGAAAAATGAAATACTGCAGGGTAGTAAGTTCAGCAATCAATCTACATCAGTAAATGCCTTGCTGACATTAATTTCAGCTTATCACCACCAAGATCAAAAAACTCTCGAGCAGATATTCCCTATTGTCAAGCAGAAGCAATTCGAGAGACTGTCATCACCGGAAGTACGGGCACAGATGTTAGCTGCTGCGAGGAATTCGATTCTCTGTAGAATCGAGATTGAGGATAAACCGCCGGAAGAGTCAGACTTATGCGCAATATACACCCGTGTGTCGCTTGAAAAACCTATAGACCAGGTCTGGTCTTTTGCCTATGTCGAGGGAGCATGGCGTTTTGCGGGCAGCACGAGTGTAATTGACAACTGGAGGACACAGGCTGAACAAGCCGAAGCATTAACAAGAAATATTCTGCGTTCGGAAGCAGAGAAAGCCAAAGAATCAACAACAGGTACTCTACAGCAAGAAGCCGGGGACCAGGATAGCAGCGAGGAAGTGCAGGGCGCACCCAAGCCGGATGAATCAACGATCAATCGGGTGCTGAGTCTGGATGGGCAGGGGGTCTGTATGTGTGTTGCAGACTCGCAATCGCTGCGTTCGTTTACAAATGCAATTACAATCGAAGTCTGGCTGAAAGCATCATCATTTCAAGCAGAGAGCGGAAACATCAACTCAATTATCCGCAAGAATATTATTCCGGGTGCTGAGAATTTCTTGCTCCGATTTCGAAATATCAACGGGGCGCCAATGCTGAATATGGGTCTTGGCAGTGAGGTCGGAGAACTGCGGGTGGCCCACGAGTTTGCGGTGGACACATGGTATCATCTTGCCGGGACTTATGATGGAAGCACAATCACAATCTTTGTTAATGGGCTCTTCGTCGACAGCAAGAATATATCCGGTCGATTGCATATCGATCAGTCCGATCTATACATCGGCAGAGGCGACCCGACGTTCAGTGACGGCGAGTACTTTCACGGCGAGCTTGACGAGATTCGCATCTGGAACATCGCGCGTTCGCAAGAGCAAATCCAGGCCGCCATAAACACCCCGTTGACCGGAAAGGAAGAAGGTCTTGTCGGCTACTGGAACTTCGATGACGGCACGGCAAAAGATCTGTCCGGCCACAGCAACGACGGAATCCTCAGCGGAGACGCCCGGATTGTGGAATCTTCACGTCCGGCTATATCTGTATCTGGTGAAAAACAGCCCGGCAAACTCATTGCCTGGTGGAGGCTCGATGAAGCTGACGGCAACGATGTAGCTGACTCCTCGGGTAACGGTAATGCGGGCGGGCTGGCTGGGAATCCTCAGTGGCGGCCTGCCGGCGGAAAGGTCGGCGGGGCACTCGAATTCGACGGTGACGGCGACTTTGTGCGGATCGAAAATGAATCCGCGTTCGACATCACGGGGCCAATAAGCATTGCCGCCTGGATTAAGGTAAACAGCTTCGATAAGCGGTGGCAAGCCATTGTGACCAAGGGCGACACGGCCTGGCGGCTTCAAAGAACAGCCGAGGAAAACACGCTCGCCTTTCATTGCACAGGGATTACCTCTATTACCGGTCAGCGGCCCGAGGGCATCGAAGGAACAAAGAACGTCAATGACGGTCAGTGGCATCATGCGGTTGGTGTCTATGACGGTGTCAATGTGTCGCTGTATATCGATGGAGTGCTGGACAATTCCAGCAAAGCATCAGGCATTATCGGGACAAACGACTCGGCTGTGGTTATCGGAGGCAATAGTGAGCAAGCAGACCGTGAGTGGAACGGCATGATCGATGAGGTCTGTATTATCGCCGGCTCGATTGATGCTAACGCGGTTCACGCACTTTATATAGGCGCCGATCCAAACATGATTGCACAGAAGGCTAATCCTCAGCTTCAGGGTCCTGACAAGCTGATAGCCTGGTGGAGATTCGTAAATGATGCCAATGACACTGCCGGATTCAACAATGGAACCATACACGGCAATCCAACATTCGTGGACGGCAAGTTCGGCCAGGCCATCTGCTTCGACGGCAACGATTACATAGACTGCGGCAATCCGGATACGCTGAACTTCGGGACAGGCGACTGGACCATATCGGCTTGGATAAGGACAACTCAGTCCGGAATAGAAGATACGGATAAAGGCACTGTCTTCGCCAATGGGGCCGATGGGAGCGGGGGGATGCGATATACGCTCGCTGTAAACGAAGGACAACTTGGCAGCATTACCTTGACCACGGATGATGACAAATATAAGGTACAGGCAATAAGCAGTACCGTCGTGAATGACGGCGCCTGGCACCACGTCGTCGGGATGAGAAATGCGGGACAGTTACGTCTCTATGTCGATGGCGTGCTTGATGGAGGTGGCTACCTTTCTGACGGATATGATCTTTCCGGCACATCTCAGCACAATGCCTATATCGGAGTCATTACGGACCACAGGGACAACAGCTTATATAAGTATTTCGTCGGTGTAGTTGACGAGGTTTGTATTTTTAACGGGGCGATAGACGCCAACGGAGTTAGTGCGCTCTATTCGGGCGAGGACCCGGCGACCGTCGCGCAGACATCAATCATTGCACGCTCGAGTGGGAAGCCTGCAATACGCAAGGGCGGGACGCCCTCGCCACGTGGAGGTATCGAAGGCGACTGGCAGGTAAGCACAAGTCCACATATCATCCAAATTCGGAGAAAATCCGACGGAGCCCTTGAGGCGACCGCTGTTACCGAGAGTCAGGATGTGGCATCGCCATCTATTCCTTTGGAGGATGTTAATTTTGAAAACGGCACGCTTCGCTTCAAAGTGACGTCGCAGCAGGCCGTTTTTGAGGGCACAATCAAAGAAGATGGTTTGACCATAGAAGGTCAATTAAGTCAGCAAGGACAAATTCAGCAGGTTATACTCAAACGCATCGTTGTGGCACCGAGTGAAGCTGTATCGGTCGCGCAAGAGCAACTACAAAATTCGGCAAGCGGTAAAAGCAACATAGCAGTAGCATTGATATTGGTCCTTGTCCTGGCCGGCGTTGTCGGAGGAATAGTATTTTTCCTCGTCAGATCGAGCATACGATAATGAAGGGATATACAAATGATCTGGAAGATCGCTAAAAAGGAATTCCTGCTGAACCTGATGACGTTCAAGTTCGCCGTGGGGACAACGCTCTGTGTGGTTCTGGTGGCCATCTTTGTGCCCATCTTAGGCAAGGCTTACTATGAAAGGCTCAAGACTTACAACCAGAACGTTGCATACAACGAAACCGAGCTGCATAAAGTAGTCGTCTATAAAAATATCACGCCCACCGTATATTGGCGGCCTTCCGTCTTAGCGGTCTTCAGTGAAGGGCTGGCCAAGCAGCTCGGCGACTCGGCGACGATTGAGTATGACCAGGTTCCTGAGATAAGCGGGGCGGCGGCGAATCACTATCTGTCCATCTTTTCGGTCTTTGACGTCTCACTGATATTCAAAATTGTCATCAGCGTTTTGGCGCTGCTGCTGGCGTATGACGCCATATCCGGCGAAAGGGAGCGGGGAACATTGCGACTGGTGCTCTCGAATAATGCCGCACGCTATCAGGTGTTGTTAGGCAAGCTTCTGGCGGGGTTGCTGGTCCTTGTTGTGGCCGTGACAATCGCCTTTATTTTGGGATTAGTCATTTTGCTTTGTTTGCCTATGGTGGATCTTATCGGTTCGGACTGGATTCGCATCGGATTGATGTATCTTGCAACGTTAGTATTTATTGTCACGATGTACAATTTGGGCTTGCTGTTTTCTTCTCTGGCCAGAAGGTCCGCTCTTTCGTTAGTGCTTGCATTATTCGTTTGGATTATTTTTCTGGTGGTGATTCCGAATGCAAGTGTGTATGTGGCCACACAGGTCCAATCCGTTGAGCCGGAGGAGAAGATGAATGAGCAGATTACCTCACTGCGAAGGCAGGCGGAAACGGATTTCTATAAAGAGCTGGAGCGTTCCGGCAAGAGTTTCATGTCAGGACATAATGAACGCTCTGATGTTCCGGGCGCCGGAGGTTTTGGGCACGGTTACATTCGGTCCGGCACAGAGGCTTGTATCCAAAACGAACGTTTAGAATATAGCATTAGTGTACCGATTCAAATCAGATATGCCAAGCTATACTCGGAAATCAAAGATGTTTATCTCAGCAGTTTGTTTGACCAAACACGGCTGGCGGATAACCTGTCTCGAATTTCTCCTATTTCTCTATATGAGAATATAATGTCTGCACTTGCCGAGACCGATGTGGCCGGCTTTCAGCACTTTATCGACGCCGTTAGACCGTATCGGAGTGACATCATCGAATACATGCGTTCACGAACCGATAACTTCTCTTCGACGATTTTCTTCACGCCTTGTACCGAAGAAGAAATCAAGACCCGCCCGAAGGGCGATACAGCCGAGCCGCTTGAGCTAAGCGACCTGCCCCGATTCACTTACAGCGCCGATATTGTGGGAACTCTTGGCAGGATCGCTCCCGATTTGGCATACCTGATACTTGGGAACGTCCTGTTTTTCGCCGTGGCTTTTGCAGCGTTTACAAGATACGACGTCAGATGATTAGATATCAAGCAGATAAAACAAAAATGTATTTGTAATACGAGTATCGGAGGCCTGATATGATTCGTCAAATTATACACAAAGAAATTCTCGATAACCTTCTGAGTTTTCGTTTCATTCTTTCGTTGGTACTGATTATCCTGCTTTTTGCTGTTAGCGGTTTTGTCTTTGTGGGCAAGTACAAACAGCAGTCGAGCGATTACTGGGAAAAAACAAATGAAAATCTGGCGGGCCTGAGTGAACAGTCACAACAGCTTTACAGACTGGCATTTTATAGACAGAGTGTTTGGAGAGAGCCGAAGCCGCTTGCTCTTTGCACGGAGGGATTTGAGAAGTCCTTGCCCAACTGTTTTACGTTCGACGTGTTCAGCAGTGACTTGCCCGATATAAAAGGACGGGGCAACTTTACTCTTTCTCATTTCAGCAATATCGACTGGGCCTTCATTGTTTCCGTAATCCTGAGCTTTCTGGCGTTGGTTTTTACTTATGACAGCGTCAGCGGCGAGAAAGAGGATGGAACGCTGCGACAAATGCTGGCAAACACAATTCCACGGCACCAGGTGCTCTTTGGCAAGTATCTTGGCGTCGTGCTTACAATCGGTATCCCTTTATTAATGGGCCTGCTGGTTAGCCTTATCATTGTGATCGCCTCTAACGTTGCAGTCATAAGCGGTTTGGGCTGGCTGAAAATTCTTGCCATGATTCTCTTGTCCTTTTTATATCTTTCTATTTTCATTCTCTTGGGCGTGTTTGTATCGAGCAGGACCGCTCACCCGGCCAATTCGATGGTCGTCCTGTTATTGGTTTGGGTGGTGCTGGTGGTTTTGATACCGAGTTTCGGCAGAATCATCTCGGACGTGTCCGGCAAGGCCCCAAATCCAACGGAATTGGATAGGAAATTAGGCGAAATCTCCGCCGAGATGTGGTCAAACACGGCCAGATTCGGCGAAAGGGCGGGCAACTGGGCCGGTAATGTCAATAATCCCATGAATAATCCCCCTGCAAGGGGCCGGCTCAAGACGGCAGAAGTAAATGCCAAGAACCAGGCTCGCGAAGATTATCACAGAAAAATGCTGGCCCAGGCTTTCATCGGCCGCAATCTGACGTGTTTTTCACCCACTGTAATATATCAACGTGCCTCTGAAGTCGTTGCCGGCACGGGAATCAACCATTGTGTAAGCCTTCTCAAACAAATCAAGGAATATCAAGCCGAGCTGAAGGAGTTTATTCGAAGCAGGGACGCCGAGGACCCTTTAAGTCTGCACCTGATTTTTCCAGAGGCAAACAGCGCGGCTGCCTGGAATACTATCTCTCATGCTCCTGTTGATTTTGCGACCGTGCCGAAGTTTCAGGAACGAGACTTGGCGCTTGGCCAATCGCTGAAATCAGCGGTGTGGGATATAGGGTTATTGGTACTATTCAACCTAATTTTCTTCGCAGGGGCTTTTGTATCGTTCCTGAGATACGATGTGAGGTGAGTGTGAAAATCCGAAAACGGTAGTGCGTGGAATCAAGAAAGAGAGCAAAGCGAATATGAAACAATTCTATAACATGACATTTTTAATATTTATTGCATTAGGATGGCTGTTTTTGAGGGTGGATGATGTTCCGGCGGCGGAAAAGCTCGCTCCTTCACTTAAACAGATTGAAAAACGCCTCGAAGAGGAAACGCGAGCGACTCCTTCGGAGCCGAATTCGCTTGCGTATCTAAGGGCCGTTGGACAGCAGCCGGCAAGATCGGTCAAACCAAGAGAAATGAAGGCCGAACGTATCCTTACATTGTCTGAATGCTTGCAATTGGCCTTTGCCAACAGCAACCAAATCAAGCAGGCTCGCGAACAGATTCTTGCCGTCGGAGGTAGTAAGCTGATCAACAATTCGAGATTCCTGCCAAGTATCGAGCTGATTAGCCAATACGAACATTTTAGAAACTTCCAGTCCGACAACGAGAAGGATGATGCCCACAGTGTCAGTGCTATAATCAGCCAGCGGATTTTCGAGTACGGCAAAGACAATCCGCTGGACGTCAACCTTCGTGCGGAGCAGCGTAATGCGCTGTTCGATTATGAGAATACGGTTGCCGTCATATTTTCGCAGGTGCGCAGGGCCTTCTTTTTTATAAAACTCAAGGAGCAGCAGATTGCGACCCGACAGGAGCTGCTTCAGCAGTTCGAGAAGCAGTACGAGATTAAACAGCAGAGAATGCAGGCGGGTAATCTCAGTGTCAAGATTGAGGTTTTGACGGCCAATCTTAATGTGCTGAATGAAAAATCACGGATTAATACATTAGAGCGTCAAAGATTCAATCGCAAGATGGATTTGTTAAGATTAATCGGATTACCCGTCGGGGCCGACATGGTGGAATTCGAAGGTCGAATGGACGGTTTCGGTCTTAAGGATTTTGAGATGGATAAAATGATCCATCTTGCTCTTGCCCAGAGCAGCGAAGTGGCGTTGGCGCAGGCAATTGTTGCCGAGGGGGGCAGGGTGCTTGACCAGTTACGTTACGAATACCTGCCGGACTTGCGCTTACGTTCGGGCTACCAGGATGAGAACGGTAAAATCGGCGCAGACCTTCTGAATCAGGACGACACCTGGGGGCTGGATGTTTTCGGTCAGCCGGACCTCTCGGGAGCCAATGAATCTTCGAGGCAAAACCTTGGCATATTCGGCAATGATCTGACGTTGGGCGGTCCCGATCCCGGATGGTTTACGGGCCTGCAATTACGGATACCCATTACCGAGGGCCGGGCGCGCACGGGCAGGCAAATCCGGGCCAGAGCGACTCTCAAAGGCTTCGAGGCAAATCTCGAAGATCAAAAGGACCGCATCGAATTGAACGTACGCCAGAGCTACAGGTTTCTTGCCGAGCAGAAATATCAGGTGGACTTGGCCCAGGAAAATGTCAACATCGAGAACCAGAGGTTCTTGATTAAAGCAGAGCTGAGAGACGTCGGAAAGATCACCGACGATGAGCTGGAAACCTTCCGTGGGAAGTTTTTCAATTCTCAGGACAGTCTGTTCACTGAACAGGAGCGAATGATTGAACGTCAGGAAGACTTGCGTTTGGCAATACGATATTTTGAATAGAGGTATATTTCAAATGATTAGAATTAGAAACTTAAGACGTGTTTCATTGATGATGTTTGTCTTATCTCTGAGCTTCTCTGTTCATGCAAAACAGGAAACATCCGAGAAACCTGATACACAGGTGCAGCAAACATCGAAGACACGCACGGAACTGTTGAATGAGCTGAGTCTCAAGACGGCTCAGGTTACTCTGGAACATGCCAGGGAAGCGCACGATCGCTATGAAAGTGGTTACAAAAATGCACGTATGCTGTTTGACAAGAGTATTATTTCCCAGAAGGAGCTTGATGAGGCCTTGTCTGATTACACGCAGGCCCAGCAACAGCTCAAGCAGGCAGAAATTCAGCTTGAGAGAACAAAGTTAAGCTTTCTCGACAACGCGACGCATATCACGATTATGGAGGCCAAGAAATATTATGACACTGATGGCCGGAGAATGCTTGATTTGGTTCTCAAGAACACATCCAATTTGACACAGGCTGAGTCGGCACTGGGTTTGAGTCTAAGCGAGTCGAATTTAGATATCGGCTGGCAAAGCCCGGAGCAGATAAAAGCCCTGCTTAATATTGAAAATATCATCGTTTCGATTGTCGGCGATTCCACAAGCATCGGCAAGCCGTACGAGCGGATAATTCCGAAGCTGCCATTCGACAAAGAGGAAAAACTCACGTTCATACTGCTTACAGATGTACAGGAGGCAGGAGTAAAATTGCAGTACCTGGACCAGGACGTTGTTGAAAGGATTTTTCTCGAAAAGGAATCGCTCCAGGAGATACCAACCGTCGTTGCTTCCCAGTTCTCTCAGGAGGGCCAGCTCGGCACAGATATCAATTACCGCCTCGATCTTGAAATGCTTGTGACTTCCGACACGAGTTTTTCTCTATTGGTGACAAATCTGCCGCCGCAGATCAACTTTTCGTTTGTCGATTCGAGCAGCGGCGCTCGCATTATCAGCGTGCGTTTTACCGAATTGGTCAGCAAGCACGACCTGGCTTTTCGCGTGTCCATTCCGCAGAAGCTCGAAGTTTCGATGATTGATAAAACTATAGACTTCGAGGTCTGGATCGTCACGGCCAAACAGGCCGAAGTGCTCAACGCCTTCAGACAGGAATATGCAGGCCAAAAGATACCTGCCGAGAAGCTCAACCAGATAAAAGCGGGCCGGGTCGATCTGGCACTGACCCCCAAAGGAACCGGTCGCCTGGAGATTCTGATTAATAATCTCTTTGAAGAAATAAAACCCGGGCAGGATGTTGACATAAAGGCCGACCTGCATAACGATGGCACTCTGACTCTGTTCAACATCGTTCCGGAGATATCGCCGCCGTTAAGCTGGAAGGCCGAGGTTTTACCTAAGTTGGTCGAAAAACTCTCACCGGATGATAAGCAATCGATACAGATACATCTAAGTCCCGGCCCGGACGTCGGTGTCGGCGAGTACGAGGCCCAGATTGAAGCTAAAGGCCAGAGCGGCAGCGAGGTCGTAGAGGCACTTGAGAAACGACTCAAAGTCCGCATCAGCGCCAAAACAAATATCACGGCCACTCTTATACTGGTTCTGGGCCTGGTAGTGCTGATAACAGGGATAGTCTTTATGGGTGTTAAACTAAGCCGAAGATAAACACAGATAGAGCATAGTAAATACTCTAATAAATTATCAAAAGAGCAAAGCTTTTTATTTAATTTTGAAAGACCAGTATCATGAAGAAATTCATTGTTATAGCTGTTATATTGACGGGCTTGTGTTTGTATGGAATTATCAGACTCAGCAAGTCAGAAAGTCAAAACGAGAATGGCGCCGCAGAAACGAATCAGAGTACAAAAGCAATAAATGCCGGCCATACCGATGAGGCTACGCTGTCAGATGAGACGCAAAGTGCAATACAATTAAGCT
>CAZHBL010000045.1:12343-17253 GCA_964530105.1 uncultured Pirellulales bacterium
GACAACACTGATAAGGCAACAAGCAAAGAAGACTCCGGTTCTCCTATTCCTGCAGATCAGGTCGAAGCAATTGTTAAAGTCTTTGGCGAATTTCAAAGTGCCATGAAGAGTGAAGATTTTGAGAAGGCTTGGAAGCTCACATCGGAATTCTTCAAAAGCCGGATAAGCTTTGATGAATTCAAGAAGGTCCCGCCTGGACTGGAGGATGCCACTATAGATCCGGAGTCTGCCATTAACATTGCAGGTAGTGTGGGATTACTTATTACGATCCCACCTCATGAAGAAGGTATATATCTTCTTTTCAATCAAGAAGATGGGCAGTGGAAATTCCACGGTGAGCGACCTGTAAAAAGCGTGAATACCTCCAAAGAATGATTGTCATAGTGTAAGCGCCTGCCTTCAGAGCGACTTAATACACATTCTGTCGAACGTCCGACGTGCGGCAAGAAAGGACAGAAGCGATGCTAAAGTCAATAATCAGAAAAGAAATACTTAGTAACCTTTTCAGTTATAAGTTTTCGATCATAACTATTCTTTCTACAATATTGATTTTCGTTGGCATATTCGTTATGTATCGCGATTACTGCCTGGCCATGGACAATCATGACATCTTGCGGAAGGAATCCGATGATCGTGTCGAAATTATTCCACCAACACCATTGGGCATTTTCACAAAGGGCCTGGACGAGAATCTATGCCGCTCCTTTGAAATCAGCCTTAAGGGAATCGAGATCAGCAACAAGAAACAGAAGTCGGTGAATAATCTTTTCAAGCTTTTCACAGCACCGGACCTGCTGTATATCATCAAGGTCATACTCTCCCTTTGTGCCATGCTCTTTTCATATGATATGGTTTGCGGCGAAAAAGAGACAGGGACACTGCGGCAGACGATAAGCAATAATGTGAAAAGGCCAATTCTGATTATCGGTGAGTGGATCGGTGGATTTACCAGCTTTATCCTGCCTTTCTTCATGGCTGTGCTTTTAGGCACAATTTTCGTGACCATATCGCCTATGGTAGAAATGAGCACCCAGGATTGGGCAAAGCTGGGGCTGTTCCTCTTGAGCGGAATATTCTATTTAGCTTTTTTCTTCTCTCTGGGACTATTAATTTCATGCCTTACACATCGTTCTTCTACATCTTTGTTCATCTCTTTATTTGTCTGGACTATACTCGTCTTTTTGATCCCGAATCTTGGCAATATTCTGGCCCGTCAGCTTGTCGAAATTCCCACCGTTCAGCACTTTGAATTAAAACGTCGACGAGGCTGGATTAAGGGGAATTTTGAGCTCCGCAATGCGGATGATTCTCGGCGTGAGGGAATCATTATTAGACGCATGATGGCGGAAATCGATAAATTAAACGAAGATTATCGCAACCGTTTCAATAGACTGGTAAAAGTATCTCAAAATATCACCCGATTTTCCCCGGCTGCTGCATTTACC
The DNA here is from genome assembly GCA_964530105.1 of uncultured Pirellulales bacterium. Classification (GTDB taxonomy): domain Bacteria; phylum Planctomycetota; class Phycisphaerae; order Sedimentisphaerales; family Anaerobacaceae; genus JAFGPJ01. The sequence goes on from CAZHBL010000045.1 coordinate 13,789, forward strand.
TTCCTGGCTACCGACATTATGGGAACGGGTATGGCAGAAGAACGAAGGTTGAAAAGGGCGGTTTTGCAATACAGGAACATCTTATATACGAATGAGAACAGGGATGAAAAGAACAAACCTCCGAATTTCAATTACAAGCGAAGTTCGGTCAAAGAGATTTTAGGCCGGGGAGGCCTGAGTAATTTTTTAATTCTCATTTTTTTTAACATACTGTTTTTCACAGGAGCTTATGTGGTTTTCCTCCGATATGACGTGCGATAATTTTACTTAAAGGAAAAAACCATGCTAAAAACAATTATTGCAAAGGAGTTTTTGAACAATATCCTCGATTTGCGGTTTATAGTTGGCTTTGTTCTATGCATCATTGTCACCATCGCCTGCATTATGATTTTGGCACATGATTACGTGCAGGAGATGAAGGATTACAACGCCAGGACAAACTTAGAGGATGAAATCCTGGACAATTATGCTCCAGGTGAACTCGATCGACTTTTAGGGATGGTTCGTACACAGAAGCCGCCTGAACGGTTTCGGCCGCTAATCATTGGCATTCAAGGCAACGAGAATGTGGGATCTTTTGATGATAATCCGCTGCCAATACTCTTTCCCCCTCTTGAGTTTTTATTTATTGTGACGATTATTATGAGTTTGATGGCGATGTTGTTTTCTCACGATGCCATAACCGGGGAACGACAGAACGGTACGTTGAGATTAATGATATCCAATTCCATATCCAGAACAACGATTCTTTTGGGTAAATTTATCGGAGGTATCGCCAGCCTGATAATCCCTTTTATCATGGCTCTTCTGGCCGGTGTACTTTATATTTCAGTAAATCCGGCTATCCAATGGGATGGCTCGGCATGGACAGAACTTGTTCTGTTGACCGTAGCCTCTATTATTTTCATTACGTTGTTTTATCTTTTGGGGCTTATGGTATCTACATTCTCCAGATATTCTTCTACTTCGATCCTGAATTGTCTTTTCCTCTGGGTACTGCTGATTCTGGTGGTTCCTAATGTATGCACCTATACCTCTGCCCAGCTTTGTCCTATTCCGTCGATTAAAAGAACTGAAAGGAAGGAGAGTGAAATCAAGGCTCCTGCTCTTAAAGCAGTACGAAAACATATGAACGATGCTGCAAAAAAATTCAAACTCAAATATGACGGACTATTTTCTGAATTCGAATCAATGGAATACGGAGGCATTGGTACCTGGCTCTTTCTTGGCAGGGAAGCTAGCTCAACACAACAAAAAGCAGCCCAGCAGCGAGCAGAAGAAGATCCCAAATTTAAGGCCATGATGGATGCATTCCGTAAGGAGTTTGAAATTGCAATGAAAGAATATAAACGTATCATAACGGAAGCAGGTTTTTTTAAGATTACGAGAGACATGCATAGAAAAGCTGCTATGCAAACGAAGCTCGCTAAAAACCTGGCCTGCATTTCACCTTTTGCAAATTTTGTTTATGTTGCCAGAGATTTGACAGGTACAGGTCTGCGAAGCCTGGATTACTTCGGACGGACTAAAAACGAATATGAAGAGCAATTCCAATCGTATGCGGAAGAGAAAATAAGCAATGCGAGAAAAAGGAATCCGGTAATTGATGAAGAGTATTTTTTGGATGTTAGTGACCGGCCGCGTTTTGTGTTCAAAGAGGAATCCTTAAGGGGCAAATTGAATGCAGTACTGCCTTATTGGGGGATACTCATTATGTTTAATGTCGTGTTTTTTGTTGCGGCATTTGCAGGTTTCATGAGATATGACGTGCGATAATTGAAAACTATGCAGATATTGTTTATAATGAATTTAATTAAGAAAGGATAATGAACATGATTGAAATTAATGAATTGACGAAACGATATGAGGATGGTGTGCTGGCGCTGGACCATGTCAGCTACAGCGTCGAGCCGGGCGAGATTTTCTGCTTGCTGGGTGCAAACGGCGCCGGCAAGACGACCACCATCAATATCCTGCTGGACTTTATCCCGCCCACCAGCGGCTCGGCCAGCATTAACGGACATGACTGCAACAAGTTTCCGCTGAAGGCCAAAAGGTACGTCTCGTACGTCTCCGAGAACGTCCAGCTTTATGGGATGTTCACGGCCCGGCAGAACCTGGCTTTCTTTGCGGAATTGGCCGGCAAGAAAGGCCTTAAAAAGAAGGACTACGACGACGTCATGCGCTCCGTTGGCCTGCCGGAGAAGGCATTGAGCATGAGACTCAAGCATTTCTCCAAGGGCATGCGCCAGAAGCTCGGCATCGCAATAGCACTGCTCAAAGACCCGCCGGCTATCCTGATGGACGAGCCGACCAGCGGCCTCGACCCGACCAGCGCGCAGGAATTTCTTGACCAACTGCGCCGTCTGCGGGAGCGCGGCAAAGCGGTCCTGATGACAACGCACGATATATTCAGAGCGAAGATTATCGCCGACCGCGTAGGCATCATGAAGCAGGGGCGCCTGGTCGCCATCCGTAAGAGGGAAGATTTCAAACACGCAGACCTCGAACAGATTTACATGCGCGAGATGCAGGCGGCCGAAGCCGTACAATAAAAACACAGATTTCACCGGCATGAAAACGCCAAGAGGATTGCATTCTTTGGCCGGATCAGGTATCTTAGCGGCCAGAGAAGTTTCGGTCAAGGTAGCTCTAACATACAACAATGTAATAAGAAAGGTGAAACTGTGATGTCTTTCAAAGTGAAGTGGTTTGCGATTGCAGCGATAATTCTGATTTGTATAGTGACAGGAAGTCTCGCATCGGCTGAGCCGCCGTCGATTTTGTCGGTTCGAGCGGACTCGCGCCAGGTCGGTCTTTACGAAAAATTTGAACTGAGGATCGATTTGAAGGCTGCGTATGATAATCCATTCGATCCGGAGCAGGTCGATCTTAGCACCGAGTTCACTTCCCCTTCGGGCAAAAAGTGGACCGTCTGGGGATTCTATAATCCGACGAGCTGGGCCGGTCTCTGGATGGTGCGGTTCTCTCCGACAGAGATTGGCACGTGGCGTTACATCGTCAAAGTCACCGACCCACAGGGCACGGCACAAAGCAGGACCGGCACATTCGAGGCACAAGATTCCTCGCATCACGGATTCATAACAATCGCCCCGGACCAGCGCTACCTCAGGTACGATGACGGAACATCGTTCTATGGCATTGGGATGTGGTATAACGACAGCTACGAGCAGTTCAACGAAGGCGGGATAACCGAAGATGGGCTTGATAACCTGAAAGAGCGGGGCGCCAATTTCATCAGTTTTTTTCCGACCCCGCTTGAAACTATGGGGACCGGCCTGGGGCGTTACGACCAGAACCGCTGCGGCCGGATGGACCAGCTCATCGAATGGTGCGAGCAGCGTGACATCCACATTAGCTGGAACGTCTGGTTCCATTCCTATATCTCGATGGCCGTCTGGGGCGGCGGAAATTCGCGGTACAGAAACAATCCGTACAGCCTCA
>CAZHBL010000046.1:0-17102 GCA_964530105.1 uncultured Pirellulales bacterium
ATGATGAAAACAAACCGATTCTTCCGTAAAGATTCTATGGCAAACCGGCAGTTCGTAACCGGCCGGATCGATTTGATGCCAGTGATTTTTACTCAGCTTGTACCGCGGCGGCTTCGTATGGGGAGTATATAACGAACATGCATTCAGAGGCTCATAACTTGCCTCAACCGAACATCCCAGCTCTTTGCTCAGCGCCTCTCTGAATTTCCTGACATCGAGGCCCTTGAATTTGTCCTTATTGTACCTGAACGAGAAATTATAACATGCTCCCAAGGTTTCCGTCTTATCGTGTTTCATCGTCATAACACCAGGAAGTTTCACGAGCAATGAGTTTAAATATTTTGCATTTTCGCCTCGAATACGGTTTTGTCCCGGGAGCCTTTTCAGCGATTCAACAAGCAGAGCCGCCTGAAAATCCGTAATCCGGTAGTTGCCCGACTGGATCAGGTCACCTTCGCTGCCATAGAGCCCCGCACCTTTATCGGCGGACTCTTGATTCTCGGGTCTTCTGCCGCAATTTCGAAGCGCATCGAGCTTCTCGAACAATTCAGGATCACTCGTAGTTAGTGCCCCGCCCTCCCCTGCCGTCATTAGCTTCGAAAGCTGAAAGCTGAAACTTCCCACGTCACCGATGCTGCCGGCTTTCTTTCCTTTCCACTGCCCCCCGTGCTTATGCGCGCAGTCCTCGATCACCCTTAGTTTGTGCTTGCGAGCGATCACCATAATGGCATCCATGTCGGCAAGACATCCGTAAAGGTGCACGGGGATAATGGCTTTAGTTCGCGGCGTGATTGCTTTTTTCACCTCAGTCGGATCGATGCACCAGTTGTCCCGGCTGACATCTACGAACACGGGGACAGCATTGACATCCAAAACTGCGCCGGCCGTTGCCTGCCATGTCAGACCGGGGACAATTACCTCATCGCCCAGTCCGACGCCGCACGCCTCCAGGGCGAGCTGTAAAGTGACGGTCCCGTTGGCCACTGATATTGCATATTTGGTCCCGATGAATTTCGCAAAGGCTTTGTTGAACTCCAACTCCTTCGGGCCGTTATACGACCAGATCCCGCTTCTTAAGACCTCAAGCAGGCCTTTCTCTTCCTTTTCATCCCATACAGGCCACTTGGGCCACGGTTTCTCTTTGGCATCTCGCAGCGGTTTGCCGCCATTGATGGCTAACTTGCTCATTCTTTATTTCCTTTCTACAAGTCCGTACAATCACGACAACAACAAGATACCATAGTTATCCGATTGTTGCAACTATGCCCCACATTCTGTACCATCAATTATATAACGAGCTTTAATTAAGGGCCAGCGTCGCAATAAACAGGCAGGTTATGAAGGCATTTAATTCTCAGTACGATAGATTACTTTCCGCCGGCTGGATGATTCGGGCGTCTTCGGAAGTGAGCCGGGCGCCGGAACGGATTTCCATGCCGGGCTTTGACACTCGCCGCTGGTACTCGGCGAACGTCCCCTCGACAGTCTTAGCCGCCCTGGTGGAGAACGGCGTCTATAATAATCCTTATTTCGGCATGAATCTGAGCAAAATCCCAGGCAAACCGTACGAGAAACCGTGGTGGTACCGAACAGAATTCCAACTGTCTCAGAAAGATGCCGCCGGGATAGTTCTGCTTGAATTCGACGGCATAAACTACAGTGCGGACATCTGGCTGAACGGAAACCGGTTCGCGCCGGCAACCGAAGTAAGAGGTGCCTTTCGCCGATTTCAGTTCGATATCTCAAAATTTGTTTCAGAAGGCGCGAACGCGCTTGCTGTAGAGGTCATCCCTCCAAAACCGGGTGATTTTTCCACCGGTTTTGTCGACTGGAATCCACCGCCGCCCGATCAAAATATGGGTATTTTTCGCAGTGTCAGATTGAGATTTTGCCGGGACATCTCAATCGAACTGCCCTTTGTTCAAACCAAATTGAATCTGGAAAAATTCGATGAAGCAACACTTACCGTCACCGCAGATCTGGCCAATCATGGACAACACAGAGAATCGGGAATTCTCGAAGGCGAAATTGAATCGTTAAGATTCAGCAGGACTATTGATATAGAACCACAAGGGCGAAAAACCGTAGAGTTCACCGATCTGAAAATCAGGAATCCGAGAATCTGGTGGCCGTATCAATTGGGCCGGCCGAATCTGTACGATTTGAATTTGAAATTTACGGCAGGTGGTGAGGTCTGTGATATCACATGTATAAGATTCGGGATTCGCGAAATCGAAGACTATACGAACGAAGGTGGGCACCGGGGATTCAAGGTCAACGGGAAAAAAATCCTTATCAAAGGAGCAGGTTGGACGGATGACCTGCTGCTCGCCGATACGCCGCAAACCCTCGACGCCCAATTGAGATACGTCAGGCACATGAATCTAAACTGCATCCGCCTTGAGGGCATCTGGGGCAGGAACCAGACATTATACGATTTGTGCGACCGGTACGGCATACTTATGATGGTCGGCTGGAGCTGTCACTGGGAGCATGAACAATATCTCGGAAAACCGGTCGACGACCGCTACGGTGGCGTGACTTCTCCTGAAGATATCGAACTGATCGCCCAGTCGTGGCAGGACCAGGTTCTCTGGCTGAGAAATCACCCGAGCATCTACGTCTGGGCCGTCGCCAGCGATAAGGTGCCGGCGCCGGAACTGGCGCGAAGATACATCGAGACTTTTCGCCGGTACGATCCATCCCGCCCCTACCTGGCATCAACAGGCGGCGTGGGCAGCGAGCAGCACATCATCGGCAAAGACGTCGTCAAAAGTGAAATCTGCGGCCCCTCGGGTGTCAAGATGCTCGGCCCCTATGCGTACACGCCGCCGGTCTATTGGTACACGGACAAGACTCTCGGCGGAGCTTATGGTTTCAATACGGAGACATCGCCCGGAGCAGTCGTGCCTATGCTGGAAAGCATCAAAAAAATGATTCCCGAAGATCACCTCTGGCCGATCGATAAATTCTGGGAATTCCACTGCGGATTGAACGAATTCCGCACTTTGTATCGATATCGTGGAGCGATGAAACGTCGCTATGGCGAGCCGGACAGCGTCGAGGAATTCGCCGTAAAAGCGCAGGCCCTGAATTACGAATTGATGCGGCCAATGTTCGAAGCGTTTCGGGCAAACAAAGGCGCCGCCACTGGAATCGTCCAGTGGATGCTAAACGCCGCCTGGCCTAAGATGTACTGGCAGCTTTACGATAAGTATCTCATGCCGACAGGAGCGTTCTACGCCGCAAGGAAGGCCTGCGAACCGCTGCATCTGCTCTACAACTATGGCGACTGCGGCATCTATATTGTAAACGACCATTTAGCAGCGTTCCGGAATCTGAAAGCGACTATTCGAGTGCTGGATATAAATTCCGAAGAAGTCCTCAACAGATCGTTTGCTCTCAGCGCCAAACCTGAATCGTCGGCTAAAATCTTCGAGCTTCCGGAATTTACAAACATCAGCACGGCGTATTTTCTCGATCTCAGGCTCAATAATGACAAGGGTATCGAAATCGGAAATAACTTCTACTGGCTGTCAACCATGTCGGATGTTTTGGACTACGACGCTAAGGTCGAGCCCTGGCCCTATTACACGCCCAGCAAAGAATTCGCAGACTTGACCGCACTGAATTCGCTGCCGCCTGCAAGAATTAACGTTGAATATCATGCCGAGACGACCGGCGAACAGACAAAAATGACGGCAACGCTTCATAACGCCGGCGAGACAATTGCGTTTTTCATCGAGCTGAAAATAGCGAAGAAAAAAAGCGGCGAAACAATCCTGCCGATCTTCTGGGAAGATAACTATGTAAGCCTTCTGCCCGGCGAAACCAGAACCATCGAGGCCACGTTTTCAGCCACAAATGACCAGGGTGTCTTAACTCTCGACGGATGGAATCTGGAGAATCGGCCAAATCCGGACCGGACAACAGGAATAAAAGCTTTGTAGCCACAGCAGCACACAGATATAATATCAACCGGTGATAAGAGCCAGCATTAGATCCCGGCACAATTTGGATGGATCAACTTTTTGGAGAATATTGATATGAAAAGTCATCATAGAACAGGCCAGTCAAAGAGCGCAAAGATTTCCAGGCGCCAGTTCATCGGCACTGCGGCCGCCGCTACAGCGGCGTTTACCGTGGTTCCACGGTACGTGCTGGGAGGCAACGGAAATACACCGCCGAGCGAGAAACTCAATGTAGCAATCATCGGTACTGGCGGTCAGGGCACACAAAATATCAAGGAACTGCTCGGACACGCGGACGTACAAATAATGGCAATTTGCGACGTCAATGAGCAATCCGATTACAGCCGCTTCTATTACGGCGGCCTGGCAGGAAGAAAGCCGGCCCGCCAGCTCATCGAACAACATTACGCCGATCAAAAATCAACCGGCGGTTATAAAGGCTGCGCCGGCTATATCGATTTTCGCCGAATGTTCGAAGAAGAAAAAGGCATCGATGCGGTGCTCGTGGCAACACCGGACCACATCCACGCAACAGCGACCATGGCGGCGATTAAAAACGGCAAGCACGTCTATTGTGAAAAGCCTCTGACACACTCGATCTACGAAGCCCGCAAAATCACAGAAGCAGCCAGACAGGCCAAAGTCGCCACACAGATGGGCAACCAGGGTCACAGCGGCGAAGGCATTCGGCTGACCGTAGAATGGATCCGGGACGGTGCAATCGGAGATGTACGGGAGGTGCATTCATGGAGTAATACGGGAGGCGACTGGGCGCCGAATCTGACAGCCAGACCCAAAGAAACACCGCCGGTACCATCCGGATTGGATTGGGATTTATGGCTCGGCCCGGCAGAGAACAGGCCTTATCACCCGGCGTACGCACCGTATAACTGGCGCGGCTGGTGGGATTTCGGAACAGGTGCAATCGGAGATATGGCCTGCCATAACATGGACCCCGCTTTCTGGGCATTGGAATTAGGTCATCCGATAAGTGTCGAAGCCAGTTCGAGCGGAATCAATCTGGAGACGACGCCGCTGACATCGACTATTCGCTATCAGTTCGCCGCCCGTAAAAACATGCCGCCGGTTACTATGACCTGGTATGGGGGCGGATTGATGCCGCCGCGCCCTGAAGAGCTTGAACCGGGCCGGGAACTGACCGGCGGCGGCAACGGTATTCTCTTTGTGGGCGATAAGGGCAAAATCATGTGCCCGGGCTGGGGCGGCAATCCCCGAATCATCCCCGAGACCAAGATGAAAGCCTATAAGCTTCCGCCGAAGACACTCGCCCGGTCCAAAGGTCATCACAGAGACTGGATCGACGCCTGTAAGGGTGGCAAGCCCGCAAGCTCGAACTTCGACTATGCAGGCCCGTTGACCGAGGTGGTCCTCCTGGGCAATGTCGCCCTGCGTACCGGCAAGAAATTAGCCTGGGACGGGAAAAATATGAAGGCAACAAACGCTTACGAAGCGGACCAGTACATCCGCCCGGAGTATCACAATAACTGGACACTGTAGTCCGGCGTAAGCTTTGGTTTTATTGTTTTACTTACAGCTATCGGTTTAACCTTATCGGCCGAGACGGAGTCTGTGTACTTGCGCCTAATTTCTTTGCAATGTCGGCCTGTTGGTTGTAAAGTAAGCAAAATACGAAGGAGCAGTGGCCGAGCGGCTTAAGGCGACGGTCTTGAAAACCGTTTTACCGAAAGGTAACGGGGGTTCGAATCCCTCCTGCTCCGTTTTTTTACTTCAATTTATTCATGCAGTTATATTTTCCTGTTAGTAAGAAATTATGAAAAAATTAAAAATATACGTGAACAAGTTTGCATTAGCCCTTATATTATACCATAGCTATAGGAATTTAGGTGTATATTTTAAAGTTCAGTAGGACTATTTTAATCTGATAGCCTTGACTCAGAAAGATACTAACAGCTTGCTTCGCAGGGAGGCAAAGTTTGACTTGAAAGGATGTGTCTGGGGCAAAAATGAAAAAGCTAATAAATTTGGCCGGTGAGTGGTAGGTATTAAGTAAACGGCTTACCGGCCAAATCCAGCCCCGGCGAATTGACTTGGACACTCGGACTGAGATCCTCATTGTCATATCACAAACTGAAAACCAAAACAAGAATGGAGATTTGTATTATGTTGGTAAAGAGCAAAAGAATGTCGAACAGTGATAGCCCGAAAACGTTAGCTCATTTTCTTTCCTCGGCTTTGCGCCTGGAAGAACAATTCAGCAACAGCGTGTATCGCGATTATCTCGATCCCGAAGACTGGCCTGTCGAATTACAGCCGGATGTTTTCGATGAAATCCAAAAACGTCTGACTGTTCTGATCGAGGACTCGGCGAAACACGAACAAGTAATCCATGGACTGACTCGCCAATACAACGGTGACGGGAGCCGGGATAAGAGCAAAATAATAAGAGAGCTTGAACTTATGGCAGGATTCGAACTGTCGGCGAGGGATTTCTACACCCGGATATCCTCAGATCCACAGCTCGGAGACGAAGATTTGAGGGAAGCATTCAGGAACATGGCTGAAGCCGAGCAGCGACATGCCGAGATCGTTCAAGAAATTATCAACCTTGTAAATAATTCTTGAATAACGATAACTAAGGCAAAGAAATTTAAGAAATTATACCAGTGAGTAACAGATGACGAACGAACTACTCATTTACAGACCCGGCGAATCTAATGCATCCAGACGGCGAGGGTACGGAAATAGATGAAAATCAGAAAAGCCAGATACTGGGACTCACCAGGCAGGTTGGGAACATATTAGTTCGCCAGCATGGTACAGGAACAATAGAGCAAGATTCGAGGCAGCCCGAAAGCTGCCACTGCCGATTTTATTACCGTTGCGATCTAAGATTTATTGGTTCTATGCATGATCAGGAACAATGAGCTGAATGACAGAGATTAAGTAGCAAAGTACCAATACGATGATAAACTACAAAATACTCCAAAGTGTCGTTTTAGCAAGCAGGGCTAAAAAGCCTATTGTGAAAATAATACAAAGCAATATGATCCATGTATCGTCTGTATTCTGGCTGGCTTGCTTATACGGTTGTTGTCTCTCGTATTCTGCCGGATTGTGGCGATATTGCCAAAATGCAGCACTACCGTCCATGTTGTCTAAACATTGTCTTTCTTGCTTTGTCATGAGTAGACCCTCCCAATATAAAGTATAAAACATAAATCATGCAAGTGCAAATGGAACTAACATGTCAAGGATAAGAGGCCGGCAAGAGGATCGAAACACACCTACTATTCATTTAAGTAATTGCCATAAAAGGGTTTACGCAAACAGTATGAGAGTAAGATAGTAGGAGCAAATATTTTATATATGTATAGTCGCATCAGAACATACGCTCTATCATTGCCAAAAAGGGTACCAAAAACAGACTGTGCTGATAGAGATTTCATGGGCTGGATATGTCTTATTAAAAAAATTATAGGACATTTGTGTCGGCATGTGTCGTTGATATCGACAGAATGCTCTTATTATATCGGAGAAGTGGTGAGAAGGCCTTTTTTCGTTTTGCATTCGGCTTTCTTCCACAGAAAAACACCTGTTCGAGAACACAAAAGCAACAAGAGGGCAACCAGATAATGGTTTGAACCGAAGGTCGTATTCTGTTGCGAAGGAACGCCAAATAAAGGTGGAAACCAGAAGCAATGGAAGGAAACCACAAAAAGTGGAAGAACTTTCAGAAGCTAATCGAACAACTCCGGCAGGAAATTACCGGAAGCAACCGGATCATCGAAGAGACCGAATTGAGCTTTCCTCGAACTATCGGCAGCTTCGGCAAGCAGCAAGGCAGGATACTCGATGCCTTCAGAGTCCTCGCTGAGGACAGTTGAGAGCGCAAACTTGCGATATAGTATGTGTCCGATTAAGGCTCAGTGACATGGCATGACTTTATGACACGAAATGCAGTAAGCATGATGGTTTCAGGTTCTCATCATGGCCCACTATTGTGTTCACAGATACCGTATGGATTCTTTTCAAGGTCGTCCGGTTACAGCGTTCTACGCCGGGCAACTCAATGCTTCCCGAGTGGGTCGTAATAGCGCTTCGGTATGTCTTCTCCCAGCGTTTCCTTGATGGTAGTCACATGACCGTCCAGCCAGAGGCAGTTGAGTTCACCACCTGTTGCAAAATCATCACTATAAATTCTTATAGAATGCCTGAAGATACCCCTATACCACGTCCAACGACCGCCGCCTTCCCTATAGTGAGTCAGATTCTTGCCACTTGAGTCGGGGCAGAGCATGTCGTTCCCATTCTCGATTCTCGGCTCCATATGATCGTGTGCGACGATAACTTCCGCATGATGCGGGATAGTAGCAGATCTCTCCCTACGCAGCCAGCCATTCATCGAATAGGCTGCATTATTTATCTCACCGGCACCGTACAGCATGTCTTGTGCTACCATCTGAGAGAAGTTTTTGAAGGTCGCGCAGCCGAAAAGCTTCGGCTCCTTTACATAGTCCAGGTAGATAACGCCCCAATATGAACGATCGTCGCCGGCAGTCAGCAAGTTTCCGCCGGGGCTATACCAGAGATGTCCATTACAGTTGTTCTCATCCGGATCCGTATGGAAGTTGGGCATCTTGTAATCGTTGTCCTGGAGGTACATAATGACACCGAGGCCTATGCTTCTGAGATGAGACTTACAGACTTGATTCTGCGCCTGCTCCTTTACTCTCTGCAAGGCCGGCATAAGTATCGCCATTAATATTGCTATGATAGCAATAACTACAAGAAGTTCAATTAATGTAAATCCTTTTTTTCTGTACGACATTAGTAACCCCTTAATACAAACAGAATTTATTATTGGTGGAAGCCTTCTCTGATTCCCAGTAATAATTCACGGGCAATTTGAATTGATTTGGACAACGCACCCAATATCAAATACCCAGCCTTCAATAATCTACCTTATCTTATAACATATTTATAGATGCTATACAAGCAGAAAATGTTCTCTTTAAAAAGGATATTCATGCTCTTATAGCAATAAATATGGGCATTATATCCGTAAATCAAGCCCTTGTAGCCTGATTTTTTCTCACGCAGAAAGGATTTGACTACATCGGGTCATTAATAAGATAAACCTTGCTGTGCTTCAACTCATCTTTGCTTTCCTGAAGCTGCGCGTAGGAGCGTTAGAAACTCCGCAGGTACAGACAAGCCGAGACTCTCTATCTTGTGCACGTCCTGCCATGCTTTGTCGTACTGGCCATTTACGTAGCAGGCGAGAGACCGCCTGAAGTAGGTTTCGGCGGAATCCGGTTCGTGTTCAATCACCTTCGTGAAGTCGGAGATTGCCTGTTCGTACTGGTTCATCGCCGTGTAAATTGGCCCCCGGCTTTCGTAGCCTTCAATGAATTCCGGTTTTATCTCCACGGCTTTTGTGAAGTCGGAGATCGCCTGGCCTAACTGGCCTATCGCGAGGTCAACAAGCCCTCGATTGTAATAAGCTTCGACAAATACCGGATTTCTCAGGAAAGCTCTTGTGAACTGGGCGATTGCTGCTTCATACTGGCCCTCTCTGGCCGAAGAAATCCCCCGATTGTTGCAGGCATTGGGACCCTCGGGATCTATCTCAATTCCCGGAGTATGCCCCAGTAACTTGTCCTGCCATTGCCGCTCCGGCTTATTCAGTGCTCTTTCGAATTCCGCCTGCCATGTTTTCATATTCTCCCGCAAGTGACGGGTCATTCTTGTCTCAAAAACGCTGCCGGAATCGATATAATTCCTGCTCTGGAGAGCTTTGCAACTGAGGGGATACTTGATTTTCGCTGCGGTGTACGGAAGTGCTATTATTTTCTCAGCGTTTATGAATGTTTCACTATAGCCAAAGGATTCTTTGAGAACAATATCAAACGGCAAGTCAAAAGGGGAAATCACGCCTGTGATTACATGGATAAATCCAAAACCCACGATAATCAGCCCGGCCGCCACGCATAAGGTTACTGAGGTTCTCTCATGCCATTTCTTGGGCTTTTTGGCCGTACGGCCTTTGGCCGGTGAGCCGCAGTGAGAACAAACTTCTGCTTCGCTGCCAACTTGCCCGTCACATTCTTTGCTCTTATTGAGGGTCATTCCTTATTCTCTCAAAATATCCAGCGTAATGTCTCAGGTGCCCTGCTATCCGTTGGCCAGCCTAAAGGATACGATAATTTCCCCAAAGTAGCAAGTCTGTAGAGGATAAAATCAACCTGTTAGCAGAATACTACTCTTCTTTTTTAGATAAGAGACATACTCCGACAAACAATAACGCTATGCCTGTAATCTGCATAACTGTGACGCGTTCTCCTAAAATACAAAAACCAAATAATGCCGCAAAGAAAGGTGTAGAAAGCTCCAGAGCGCCAACCTGAGCCGCCTTGATTCGTTTCAAACCTTCGTAATAAAGTATGGTTCCGGCACCAACAATAACGCCAACCAGAATTTGATAGATGTTGGACAGAACCAGCGACGAGTGAAGCGATAAATACACAATGAACACTGCCGAAGCGATTAAATATCTGTAAAAGGTCACAACGCCGGCGTCAAGATCTCGCAGATATTTTCTCACTACTATGGTGGTTGTGGCCCAGGCAACCGTCGCTAACAATACATAAACATCCCCTGCCGTCCCCAACTTCACGGCAGCCAGATTCTCCAGTGTCTGAGTTGTCACAAGCACGCCGGCAATTATCATAGTGCCTATACCTATGTAATCAAACTTCGTCAGCTTGTCTTCTTTTAGAAAGAAGAATCCTATCAGAACAATGAATATCGGTTGCATATGGGCTATTAAGACGGCATTAAGCACGGGTATTCTTGTCAAAGCATAGAAGTATACAAGATCCCCAAATATTGTTCCGGCCAATGCTAAATAAATCAATTTTGAGAACTGCCTGCGGGTGACTTTGAGATTCCTCCGACCTCTTAAAATAACGTACAAAATGGCAACCACAACAACACCTATCGCCCTGATAGCGGAAGTCTGAAGAAAGTCCGAGTTTGCATAAGCCAGTTTTGCAAAAATAGGCTCAAAAGCCCACATCAAGCTGGCTCCGAGTATTGCTAAAGTGCCTGTCTTCTTTGGGTCCATAATAGGTGCCTAAATCCAGGATAAAAAGAATAGTACTGATAGCATATTTACAGCTTAAAAGCAAGATGGTAAGCTTTCCTTGAGATGTATAAAAAATAATGTCATGTGTAAACTTACGAAGAGTAGAAAGTGGATTGCGAAGATGCACATTGATTCATATCAATTCGGGAAAATCGTGATTGACGGGACGGCATATAACAGCGATTGCCTAATCCTTGGCAATTGCGCCCTGGCTCACTGGCGCAGAAAACATGGACATTTGTTAACCGTCGAAGATTTGCAGTCTGTAATCGCTGTAAAGCCCGCGGTTCTGGTAGTCGGCTGCGGGGCATCGGAACTGATGAAGATTTCGGAAGACATCGGTCAGGTTCTACGAGAATACGGTATCGAACTGTTCACAGCGAATACAAACAAGGCCGTGGTGAGGTTCAATGAATTGTCCGGGAAAGGCGAAAACGTCGCCGCCGCTTTGCACTTGACTTGTTAAAAATCAATACAATTTTTCGATTGACATTTGTAAGCTCATTTTGGTATTATTAATTACTGACAGAGATTGCGGGCTCATCCCTGTCACGTCAGTTCGGTTGGCTTTTGTAAGAAACTTCAATACCAGGAGTTTAATCTGTCGGCCAGGGATAGCCCAGAGGAGATCATCACATGACTTCGGCAAGAACTTCACGAGTTTGGTGTACAATCCCTTTAATAATCACAATCTTCTCTCTAAGCTTACCTGCATACGCCCAATACAGCGGCGGAACCGGAGAGCCTAACGATCCATACCAGATAGCTACAGCAGAAGACCTGATGCTGCTGGGCGAGACTCCCGAAGATTATGACAAGCACTTCATTATGACCGCCGACATCGACCTGGACCCCAACCTACCCGGGCGAAAGGTCTTCGACAGGGCTGTGATCTCTCCGGATGTGAACAATACGAATTCGGTGTTTGATGGAATTCCGTTTTCCGGTATCTTCAACGGCAACGACCACGTCATCCGCAATGTAGATGTGAATATGCAGGGGCGCGGCGTTTGCGGTCTGTTTGGGTATCTCGGAAAAGCCGGCCAAATCAAGAATATGGGCGTACAGGACGCGTCGATTGTCGCCAGGTATTATATCGGCGGCCTCGTGGGAAGGAACTATGGCAGTATCAGCAACTGCTACTCGACTGGCTCGGTCAGTGGAACCGACTGGATTGTCGGCGGACTGGTGGGCGAGAATCGCGGGTGCATCACTGCGAGCTACAGCAACGCCTTGGTCAGTGGCGGGAATCATGTCGGTGGCCTCGTGGGCACCAATGCCCGTGGCAGCATCGCTACGAGCTACAGCACCGGCTCGGCCAGCGGTACTGAGCTTGTCGGCGGTCTCGTGGGCTTCAATGATCTCGGCAGTAGCATTACAAATTGTTATTCGACCGCCAGTGTCAGCGGGGAATGGGCCGTCGGCGGCTTGGTCGGAGAAATTGGCAATAGGCATGTAGGCGCCTGGGACGGGGATGACTGTGTTGTGACTCATTGTTACAGCGGCGGCGAGGTTAGCGGCATGGGTGGGCCGATCGGTGGACTGGTGGGGCTAACCTATGAGAACGCTGATGTGTTCGACTCCTTCTGGGACATGGAGACCTCAGGCCAGGCGACGAGTGATGGCGGTACAGGCAAGACGATGGCCGAAATGCAGGCGGCCAGTACTTTCCTTGATGCTGGGTGGGACTTTATGGGCGAGACGGTTAATGGCAGTGAGGATTTATGGAAGATCGCTGAGGGTTTGGGTTATCCATTCTTCGCATGGGAGAAATACAGCGGCGGCACAGGAGAGCCTAACGACCCCTACCAGATTGCCACGGCCGAAGACCTGATGCTGCTGGGCGAGACTCCCGAAGATTACGACAAGCACTTCATTCTCACCACCGACATTGACCTAGACCCTAACCTGCCCGGCCGCAAGGTCTTCGATAGGGCTGTCATTGCGCCGCATCTGAAAGCGAAATCATGGTATAATTTCGACGGGATTCCTTTCTCCGGCGTCTTCGACGGCGGTGGTCATACGATTTCGCATCTGACGATCACCGGTGGAACCTGTCTGGGCCTATTCGGGCAAGTTGGCTCTACAGCGATCGTCTCCAATCTCGGCCTCGAAGCAGTGGAGGTCAGTGGCGCTGGCTTCCCGGAATTCTCTGTGGGTGGCTTGGCAGGAACGAACAGCGGAAATGTCCGCCAGTGCTATAGCAACGGTATCGTCAGTGGCTATGGTCCTGGCGCGAATGTGGGCGGATTGGTGGGGATAAACAAAGGCGCTGCAACCGACTGCCACAGCAGTGCCACCGCCATTGGCAATTGCGAGTGCCGGTGGTGTACCTTTGATGGTACGGTAACTCTGGCCGGTCTCGTGGGATGGAACTACTGGCAAGGCACTGTGATCCGCTGCTATAGCACCGGTTTTGTCGATGACACTGGTGAAGACTGCCTCTCCGGCGGGTTGGTGGGATGGGGACTGTACGAGGGCAAGGTGGCCGCCTCCTTCTGGGACATCAAGAGTTCAGGCCAAACTGTAAGCGGCGGCGGCACAGGCAAAACCACATCTGAGATACAAATGGCTGGCACATTCTTAGATGCCGGTTGGGACTTCGTGGACGAGACGGAAAACGGCACGGACGACATCTGGTGGATTCTCGAAGGCCAGGACTATCCGAGACTTTGGTGGGAAAGCGCAGAGGAATAAGACTAACCGCAGACTAACCGCAGATGAACGCAGCCCGGCCTTCGGCCGGAACCAATGAGGCTATCGCCATAAACAAAGGCATCCATTCTTGATATAATCGTTTTGTTACCAAACAGACTATATTAATCAAGGAGGATGCCATGAACGCATTCATTCAAAAGCACAGTAAAAACATTATAGGTGTTTTAAGTGGTTGGGACCGCATTGTTTTTCGGGGAACGCTAAGATTGGTCGCAAATTTAAGCGGTATGAATTCGTATTTGTCGTATATGGGTATTCTGATGAAGGATTTTAAGCAATACGCCAAAGACAAGACCGCCGAACTGATCAACGCCTCTGTGGCAAAGGCTCACCAGAATAATCGACCGAATCTGTATTTGCCTTCTGGCAGAATCAATAAAGAAGATAAGGCATTGGAGATTGCCAAACGAGATCATATCACGGATGGACTGATCTGTATTCTTCGTACGGTTGAGCCCTGCATTACCTATGAACTCCATAGGAATAGAGATGCCAAGACGTTGGATTTACAGGTCTTGCATGGCAAGTGTATGCAGCTCTATAATTATTGGTATGATCCGTATTTTGGCTTTATGGGGGCACGTATCCAAACATGGTTTCCCTTTGCTATTCAAATCTGGATGAATGGGCGTGAATGGTTGGCACAAAGAATGGATCAAAAGGGTATTGACTATATTCGATGTGACAATTGCTACCCATGGATTTCCGATTTTGCCAAAGCCCAGAGACAGATGGATCAGATGCTTAAAACAGACTGGTGCAAACAATTCAATCGCATTGCGGGTTTTTTGAACCCTGCCCATCAAACCATGTTCTCTGATTTTCCACTACACTACTACTGGACCAGCCACCAAACAGAATGGGCGACTGATATTTCATTCCGCAATGCCACATCGCTGGCAAACATCTATCCTCAAATCGTTCGTGGCAGCATCACCGCCTTTTCGAGCCGGGATGTTCTAAGGTTCTTAGGCAAGCGTATGGATAAGCGTCACAGTGGGCAGGTCATTAGCAGCTACAAGGTTCGCCCAGAAGGTGTTCGTGTTAAACATGAGGCGTATGGCAATTCGATCAAAATCTACGATAAAGCAGAAAGCATTCTTCGCACCGAGTGCACGGTCAACAATCACCGAGCGTTTAAAGTTTACCGGTCATCAGAGCGTGATCCCAAAGGCCCAAAGAAACATCTTCCTATGGCCAAAGGTATCGTTGACTTATATGCTCGTAGTCAAGTGTCTCAGAAAAGCAATGACCGCTATCTTGAGGCCTTGGCAGCACTTGATACGAATCAGCGAGTTGAAGACGTGGTGGCTCCTATCTGTAAACGTCGGCGTAGTAAAGGAAAGTCAATACGCCCCTTACGTCCATGGTGTATCAAAGATAAACAATTACTCTCTGCAGTGGCTGCCTGTGGACTTGCTGGTGACTTTAGAAACAAGGACATTGCACAATTCCTTTACCCTGACAGGCAGGCGAAAGAAGTCTCCGGCAAGGTAACATATCTTCTACGCCTCCTACGAGAGCACAAAATTATTAGGCGTCTTCCCAATACAAGGAAGTATCGCTTAAGGCCAAAGGGTGCCCAAATAATCGCGACCATACTATTAACACAACGTGCAACTACCAAACAACTTAGCAAGGTGGCCTGATGATTATCTGGAATAATTTTCAAGCTCTTACGAGTTAGCATTGCAGATTTGAAAATACTTGAATCTCAAATGCTAATCATTTCTTAATGCTGTGTTTACCGGTGTTAATCAGAGTCTATAAACTACTTTCTGACACAGAACCACCCAGATTTACACAGCTTTTATCTTTTTTTCATAATATCAATTTTATCAGCGTTAATCTGCGTGTATCTGCGGTTTCAAAGTGATTATTGATTATTTTTCGGTTTTTTGCACTTCGCCGGTCATTGGGACAAACCGTACCGGCATAACATTTTTCCGGCTGATATTACCATCTTTATCTTTGGTAATCAGGACCAAATACTGAAAGCCGTAGGGACTGCCGTAGGGCAGTATCATCCGGCCTCCCGGTTTGAACTGTTCAATCAGTGGCTCAGGGATACGTCCGGCTGCGGCAGTGCCGATAATCGCATCGAACGGGGCATGCTCCGGCCAGCCGAAATAACCGTCGCCCGCCCTGACAAACACGTTCGGGTAGCCAAGCTTCTTCAGTAGCTTTTTCGCGCTGACGGCAAGTTCTTCGACGATTTCGATGGTATAAACCTGCTGTGCAATCTCGGCACAGACCGCCGCCTGATAGCCCGAGCCGGTACCGATTTCGAGGACTTTGGAATTGCGATTGAGCTTTAGGGTCTCGGTCATAAAGGCCACGATATAAGGCTGACTGATAGTCTGCTCATAACCTATGGGCAGCGGATTGTCATTATAGGCGGAGCGTTGCTCCGTCGAACGAACAAAAACATGCCGCGGCACAGTTCTCATCGCGGAAAGAACATTGGGATCTTTGACTGCCCGAGCCTCGATTTGCCGGCTAACCATTCTTGCCCGCTCTTCGACGCGTTCGGCAAAGGCCGGGTGCTTGTGAACGGGACGAAGCGGTTTCTTTTCGTTCGGATCTTCCGGCTTTTGTTCGGGCGGCTGGTTCGGCTCAATGGCCGTCTGGTTGGTATCAACCTCTCTGCCTTGCACGGCAAAAGCAGACTTTGGTTCCGTTGTTGTATTAGTGACAAAAATAATTACTAACAGCCCAAGTAGTATCAACAAAAACAGAAGTACATAAATCCATTTTTCGCTTGTATTGGGATATTCTTTAATCATTTTATCGGCCATCTCTTCCTGAATTCTTCTTTATATGAGCGGCACAATGATATCCCGGTTGTCGGCAATCAATATTATACCAAATCAACAAAGGCAACCGCAGCATAATTTTCTCAAAAATACGTTTTAAAGATTTATGAAGGTCGTACTCGTCAGCAGCAACTAAGAGATATTGCGGTCTTCGCTCAGATGCTATTCGTTGCTCGGCATCCATTTTACCAACATAAATACCAAAATTTTGTAAAAAAAGCCCTTGCATATACGATAAAAACACCTATAATTCGGTAAAAATATGGCGTTAATCGTAGCGTAAACTCGGAACAGGAGTTATAAACTACGGGATACGAATATGCGGGTGTAGCTCAGTGGTAGAGCGTCACGTTGCCAACGTGAATGTCGTGAGTTCAAATCTCATCACCCGCTTTAAAATGTAGATTAAATTCTGTAAGGAAGGTATCCTGATATAGTATCAGCGAGTTACCGGCTAATCACGTAGTT
>CAZHBL010000047.1:0-16945 GCA_964530105.1 uncultured Pirellulales bacterium
AATAAAATTGAATTAAAGGAATAAACTCGTTCTTACTTGCACAGGGGCTTTTTTTTCTACTTGTTATTCCCGCCGTTACCGTATCCATTCATACGAACTGCTTGACCGTTGTTATCGACGACTTATGTGTAATACACAGAGTTTCCGCGGCTGAGGATTGTTGTAACTGGTTCTCCGAGAATCCGGCAGGTGCAAGCATACAAACTTTGAACTCGACACCCACGTGTCGATGATTTTCAGCGTGCCGGGCCGCTGGTTTCGATTCTATCGGAATTCGCGGCCCGGCTTCGTTATCGGTTCGTCCGGCGATTGATTACGTTTGCTCCGAACGTTGTTTCTCCCTCTGCTCTCTTTGCTGCTTTTCCATCAGAGGAATAAACTTCTTAAACACGGATTGGATTTCCTGCAGGTGCTTCTTCGGCAGTACCATTTGAAATTTCACTTTACCATTTTCGGTAGTCCGGCCGGCAAATGCAATACTGCTTTGGCTCTGAACTTGATCCTGGGAATCCGCACCCTCGATCATAAAGCTCATTGCCATATTGATCGCGCGGACATAATTAAAGGTGCCGACGGCATCGGCCTGTTTGCTATCAGGGATAGAATCCATCGCAGCCTTCATCTCAGCGCCAATCTTTTTGGGGCCGCCGGCCTTTACCTGGTCTATCAGCTCGCGGATCATCTTGTCCGCATCGCCGCCAATCGTATAGACGCAATGGTTATTCACGAAAGCCCAGCTGTAGTCCAGTCCATCGCCAAACATTCCCCCAATCATCTGGCTCTGTAGTGATTTCTCGCTAATCTTGAAATTCACCTTGGCCGCGTCGATTGTGATTCCTTTGTAGTTACCGGCACCGCGGTTAATTTTGACATTCATTTCCATCCCAAAGCCTTTGTACAGCTCGCCGAAGGCCCCATCCTCCATCATTTGCAGCTCCTTTTCGAGCAATTCTTTGAACGCTTTTTCGTCCTTGACCTCAATAACGTACTTTCCCCAGAACGGCGTGGAACCCTTGCCGTTGACTCCTACCGATACAGCAATCGAATCGCCTAGGGCATTGATCCCTTCTGTCGTAAGAGTTTTTATTTTTTCGAGGTCCGCTTCCGGTATTCCACCGGGAATCATCTGGCCCACGAGTTCGAACAGCTTCATGTAACCGGCCTTCAAACTCGGATGGTCAACTTTGGCACCAATATTTATCATAGCGCCGTCGTCGAGATAGCCCAATATATTACCGAAGTCTCCGTCTACGGGACTTCCAACAATTGCCGCCATCTCAGTCTCGGGCACCGCCTTGACGCCGACCGTCACGCTGCACGAGTCGGATGTTGGAGCGAGTCCAAGCATGACATAATCCGTTCCGTTCAACAGCATCTTGAATATACCACCGTAGAAATTGATAATGCCGGATGGATCGACCATCATCGGCGGGCCCTCGCCGCTTTCTTTGAGCTTTTGCAGTTGGGCTTTCATCTGTTCGAGCTTGCCGAACAGCATCGGCCCGACCATCTTTGAGCCTTGCTTTACATTTAGGTAAATCCATATCGGCGAATTCGAAGCCTGCTGTCGTTCATCTGGACTGAGGCTCCTGCGCAGGCTTTCTCTTCTCTGAGCCAGCATTTCCTTGACTTTTATTAGGTTATCGCTGGCGTTCGGCGGACAAAGCAAAGCGAATCGGCGGAAATTCGTCGCCAGACCCCGGGGCTGGCCGTTGACTGTGATTGTCGAAATGCCCTGCTCATCAGGCTCACTACAGTTGGAGTTACCGGAAATGAAGTCCTCGTATTCCGTGACCGGCAGCAAAGCGCCGATGAACATATTGCCCATCGGACCGGGTGCCGCCGACTCACTCGGAACTTCCACGCCGAATATGGCAATATTGCCCTTCTTATTGATCCCTTTCAAATCGTTATCTCCGAGCACGGAGCCTAATTTGGAGAATAACGCTGCTTTGGCATCGAAAGATTCGGGCACAATGTCCTTTAAAAACTCATTGGCAGCACCCAAAGTGCCTTCGAAATTGTTAATACGTATGCAGAACAGACTTTTTGCCGGGATTGCCCCCAGCATCCCGGCAGAGACACGAGGTCTTGCTGATTCGGCCGCCCAAACACCACCGACAGCCAACATAGCTACGATAGCTACTAAAATGACATTTTTTAAACTTCTTGAACTGAACATAACTGCTCCTTTCTAAATTGACCGAATTTTTCTGTTTTTCAGGCTACAATAGTAAAAACGCACGAAAGGCCAAAAATTCACATTTATTTTAAAAAATCTATATTAAATTTGGCATCTTACCCGCACAAACGCTGAAAGAAAACTCCATAGTAAACAATTATCATAATCGCCGCCTCGAAGCAATACAATTTTCAGCGAATAAAAAACTGTTTTTACAGGTTTACTGAATATTTCATATGCAGATTTGGCAGTTTATTCTCATGATTGTTTTCTGTTTTTTACGTTTCCATATGGACTTTTCGGATTTATAATGCGGCAACAAAGGTTAAGAAAGGAGTGATATGTCACTTATACAATGTCCGGAATGTTCCAACCAGATATCGGATAAAGCCGTGATGTGCCCGAAGTGCGGATTTCCAATTAGCGGCCGGGGGATGGGCTATGAATACATGTCCGAGACGAGTCTTTTCGGCCTTCCGCTCGTGCATATCGCTAAAGGCGTCGATCCTTCGACGGGAAGGCCCCGCGTCGCAAAAGGGATTATTGCAATCGGCAATATCGCCGTTGGTGGTCTGGCGATTGGCGGATTGTCTTTCGGCGTCATTAGTTTTGGCGGATTGGCGCTGGGACTGGTCGCGCTCGGAGGTGGGGCTATCGGTTTACTGCTGGCCCTTGGCGGTATGGCAATCGGCCTGGTTGCAATCGGCGGAGGAGCCATCGGCTATTACGCTCTCGGCGGTGGAGCATTTGGTGTGCATCCCCTCGGCGGCAATGCCCAGGACCCACAAGCCGTTGAGTTCTTCAAACATTATCTCGGCTCCTGGATCGAGCAGTATCAGCATACCGGCCGGCGTTAAACATTGCATTTTATGCTCTACGGCCTGTTGCGAAAGATGATTCAATTCTGCACAGTGGTTTCATACCTTACACCGTCGGGTACGGGCACGGGGACCGCCACGGTAACACCATGGTCGCCGGTGGTCTTGTGGGAAGAATCGACGGCGATAAAAGCCGTGTACGCCGACATCAGACCGTATTCAAGTGCCACCTGCTTAATCTCGCCGGGCAGGTCCGGGTTGGTGTCGTAAGTCGCCTGAGTGCCCAGCGTCTCAATCTTTTTCCGCGCCCATACGCAGGCTATGCCTGAATGTGTGGCGGCCGAATCATCGAGGTCGGCGGCGATAGCAATGTCCTGAGTCATGTCGCCGACGTTGCCTTTGACGTGGATGGTAGTGTTGCCGTTGCCCTTGAATCTGCCGGTAAGGATCACAGGCCGGCCGACGAAAAGGTCGGGAATCCGGCCGGGATACATGTCCGTAACCTGCATATCGCCCCAGTCGATCTCGACGTCGGTCAGGGCCGGGTGGCTGATGCGGTCGTAGAACTTATCAACAATCTCTCCGGCACTATCGTCCAGGCCGATATAAGCTACGGCACCTTTTCCGAGCTTGGCCATCCGGTCGAGCATGTACCTGTTGACGGACGAGCCGACGCCGAAGCTGAAAATTCTGCTGGCGCCGAGCCGTTGGGCAATTGCGGCGAGAATTTCGGTCTCATTGCCGATATAACCGTCTGTCATAAACGAGACCAGGCGGAATCGCTGCGGATCGTGCGCGAAGTCCAGCGCCGCCTTGATGCCTTCAATCATCATTGTGCCGCCGCTGCCCCGGAGCGACTCGACATACTCGAGCCCTCTGTTGATATTTTCAGGCGATGCCGGCATGGGATTCGGCCCGAGCTGGGAGGCATTATTCGAGAAGCGGATGACCTGGAAAGTATCGTTCGGCTGTAGTTTTTTCAGTGCCCTCGTTATCGCCTGCTTGGCCTTGGCGATGGGTTTGCCGCTCATGCTGCCGGAGCAGTCGAGGACGAAAATCATCTCCATCGGGGCACGTTTTAGGTACGAAAGATTGTCCGGCGGATAAAGCATCAGCGTGAAGAATCCGCCCCGCTTGTCGCGGTGCGTCACCAGTGCCGACTTTACGGTTTTGCCCGCGACTTTATAGCGGAGCACGAAGTCTTTGTTGGGAATGCTGTCGAGACTGCTGAGCTTGACTGCGAGTTTTTCGGGGGCCGTAAAAGTTTTGGTTATAACGTGGCTGGTGCAGGCGACTTCTTCGATTGCCACTCCGGCATCGATATCGACGGCCAGCGAAATGTTATGCCCGCTGCGCTCGGAAGGTTTGAGGTACTGGACTTCGGTCTTCTGGCCGGAGATGCCTGCTTTGCCGCGGGCTACGGCGCCGACTCCATCGGTGCATCCGGGAGGATTGAATCGCGGCCCAACGACCATGGGAAAAACGAACTCGTACCAGCCGTCCACGTAGTCCAGGGTATTGAAGTATTTGATATTGACGTCGATTTGCTTGCCGGGCTCAATGTTGGCGACCTTCTGCGTGAAGATATTTGGCCGTTCCTGGGTAAGAAGCGAGGCAACGTGTCCCTGGCTCTTTGCCTGCCGGTAAATCTCTTCGGCCTCCTTGCGCTCGCGAATGATGCCCCGGATGTGCCGCTCTCCGATGGTCATAATGAACTCATTAATCGCCGCGTTCTGAGGCAGGGGAAACACATAAACAGCCTCGATCTTCTCATCGTACGGATTATGAAATTGCTGGGTGACATTGACAGTGGCAATATAACCGCTGACTTGCCCTTTCACATCAGTATGCTTGAGCGGCAGCGGAATTTCCTTTTCCTCCTCGGGCAGCTTGGCTAACATTGCGCCCGAACCCGGAGTATCTTCATTGGCAGGTACGGCCTGAGCTTCGGATTTTGCTATCACCCAAATCTCATCGGCTGAGACATTGAGCAATTCGGCAGGCATTCGTCTATCCGGAACCGGCTCATTTGCCATGCCAAGAACCCGTACACTCCCGCGTGCACGACTAATAGTGGATGAAACCTGCCCACCGCCAAATCCACCACCCATGCCGCCCATACCACCAATGCGACCCGTGCCGACATATCTGTCGTTATCGCGATCGCTCCATCCATACGGGACAACGCCCCTGCTATCCATCATACTTTCCTTAGCCATTTCCCCGGACGATAGTGCAGTACCCCTCACGGAACCTAAGTCTGATGTTTCTCTGCTTTCGGGTTTTAGGGAGAACCTAACTTCTTGTTGGTTCTGCGGTTGGGTAATTCCTTCAGGCGTCGGAGTTCCGATAAAAGCCGGTGCTGTCGGGCTACCTCTGAATTCTGGCTTATTCGACTTGACTACAGTTTGCTGTGTGCTCAAGCGGCTTTCATCTTCTGGTGCAACCTGTTGCGGTTTAGATGGCTCATCTGCTATTTCCCCCCACGCAATGGGTTCGGTATCGGGCTTCTTACTATCGTCGCCTATTGCTGGTCTTTCGCTCGACTCATCCACCGAGTGCTGTAAGGGTGTTGCTGGTCTTTCCTGGCAACCAATGAAAGAGCAAACCAATGCGATTGTGGTAATGCTGAGAATAATCAATGAGATTAGGATTTTCGTTTTCGCTTTCACTTTTATTCTCCTTTTTCGAATGTGATATCAGCGGGAATTTCTTTTGCATCCGCGTCGGCGGCGACGATTAGCTTCAGCTCGTATTGCGGCTCGACCTGACCGATGATTTGCAGATGTATGGTAGCAACTCGCGTGCGGCCTTTGGGCAGGTTGCCGGCGGTGCTGAAAGCGGCGATGATGATACGGTTGTTTTGCAGGGCCGCTGGGTCGTAATACGGAGCTTCTTTGAAAGCTTCGTGCCCGCCACCCTCGACGCCTACGATTTTAATCTGACCGGCGACGGCCTTAAGCTCGAACTGATAGGCCGCAAGAGATTTGTTGCCGGAATCGATATAAATGTGCAGCGGGGCGAAACGTACGCCGGGCTGAGGAGTCGAATAATCCACCGTAAGGTGTCCCTTAGTGGACTGCCCCGATTGCTGAGCCAGGACGGGAACTATCACAAAAACGCTGGTTAGAATGATTGAAGTTATTTTATTCATTATCAGACTCCCTTTTCCAGTCGGACGGCAGCGAGAGCAACAACATCAACGTCATTGCGGTCGATCAAGCCGTCACCGTTAAAGTCCCACTCGGTTTCTATCCGGTCGGCGGATTCAATGTGCCGGGCCAATTTGAAGGCATCGAGGATGTCCACTCGGCCGTTTCGGTCGATATCGACAGGCTGTGTTTTGCTGATTGAGAAGCTATCTGTTGCCGGCCCGGTCTGCTTTGTAAGGTCCAGACTAAAGGCGAAAATAATAACCGCGGCAGCGGCGGCGATTCGCCATGCCCAGTGGATTCGCAGGCGTTTACCTTTGCCGGCTTGCAGGGCGGCAAAGTGTTTATGAGCCCCGTCCATAACAGCACGGTCTATTTCGAGCGGCACCCCAAGCTGTGGCTTAAAAAGGGCTTTCAAATCAACCGAGAACTTCGAAGAAACCCTAAAATCCAAATCCTCATCAAAATGTTCTTTTCTTTTAGTCATAAATTATTGCTCCGTTACGTTAAGCAACTTTAGCGACCAAAAGGTTCAAATTTTTTAAGGATTTTTCCTAAATTATGTAAATTTTATAGTTGCTCCTCCGTGATTGCTCTGAAAAGGACGAGCCGTATTCGAGTCGCCAGGGCCACTCTGAATATCGCGCCGGTGGGCTTTGCGCTGATGATTTCCACGAAGCCTTTGTGTGCCTCGGCGAATTTTTTCACCAAGGCCAAACCCAGACCAGTCCCCGTGGTTTCACGGGTTGACTCTGCCGCCGGGCGATAGAACTGCTCGAATATCTTGTTTCGCTGCCTGTGCGGTACGCCGGGACCGTGATCTTCGACCTCGATAACGGTGAATTTCTCCTCGGTTTTGGTCCGCACTATAATCGTTTTGTCCTCGGCGTCACGAGCATACTTGATTGCATTGTCCAGCAGGTTTACAATGATCTGCGTCACTGCATCGGCATCAAAAGTCGCCTGCTCAATCGGCGCAGGCTCGGTCTGGATCGAAAAGCCCTTCTGCGTAGCATAGGGTCTCATCATCTCGACCACGTCCGCGATGCACTTGTTAATATCACCTGCATTGAAGGCGTATTTTTTCCGTCCCCTCTGTATCCGCGAGAAGTCCAGCACGTTTTCGATCAGCCGGCTGAGCCTTTCGCTTTCCTGCCGCATATTCCCGTAATACTCGACGGCTTTGTCCTGCGATTTTACCCAGTTCTTCTCCAGCATCTCAGAGTACATTCGAATACTGGTCAGCGGAGTTCTCAGCTCATGCGAGACTGCCGATATGAAATCGTCCTTTTTCTGCGCCAACCTGATTTGTGCCGTGGCGTTGCGCCACAGACTTACCAGCCCAAGAGTGACCGCTAAAAGCACAATTGCAATGATGCTGAAATACCAGATTCGCAGGTGACGAATCTCTTTGCCGATCCAGCCGGGATCGATTTCTTTGAGGTTCAGTACTATATCGCCAAAGCCAAAATTCAGGATAGCAGTGTAGGCAACATTTCCATTGTCACGTGTATTTTCTCCCGGTGATAATTCAAAACTCATGCCCTTGCGCATGAATCGTGATGCGGAATCCTCTATCTGTCCGATGAGCAATTTCTCATTGAGCTGGAAGCCCTGCAGCAAATGTCTGTCTTCGATTTGTACGTGCCGCAGCAGGAACACCTGTCCGCCAAAGATGGAGTCGTCCTGTTGTGAAGCGGAGTCTCCGCCGGGAACGACTACAGGAAAGAACGGCTCGATGCGTACCTGAACCGTATCTGTTTGACTTTCGTTCGTGCTCCCTGCCTGCTGTTCGTACGGACCACCCGCCTGCTCGGTCTGAGCTGTTAATTCCTGAGTTTGCTGCTGTGGTTGAGGAGCTACGTTCGAAAGAACATTCTGCTCAAAAACCGCTCGCCTTTGCTCGATCACCTGCGTCTTTTGGCCTTTACTTTGCAAGCTCTCAATGGGATAACTTTGAGACAATTTATCTTTCTGAGAAGCCTCTTTAGCGAACTGATCCGGCTCGACCGTTTCCGGCTCCTTCAGCGGCGTGATACCGTTTCGGCTATAAAAATTCATTTTCAGAGAGCCTGGCACAGTTCCGTGCATCACAGGCAACAGGTTGTCCTCTATATTTTTTCTGTTCGAGATAGCTTCGGTATACAACTTGTTATCAGATTCGGTCAAATCCTGTCTTTGATTGACGTTGTCGTTTGGCGTGATGACACTGCCGTCCGGCTCGATTTGGAAATTGCCGTAAGCCAGGCCCTGCTCCATGCGGCCGGCCAGAGGGCTGCGCAGCACGGGCATTTGCTGCCGGCCGGGCGCGATGTTCTCCGGCACATAGTAATGTTGATAATCCGTATACGGGCGGCTTTGTTCGGTCTGCATGAATTCATCGAGCGTGCGCGTGACATCCTGCCTGATTTGTTCCGCTACGGCGGCAAACTCGCCCAGGCGAGCGCCTTGCATACCCTGCGCCCGTATCCGGATGGAATGGTATCCCATCCAGACCAGCCCGCACAGTGCGGTAAGAATGATTATCGATAATATGATGAGCCGTTTATACATTTGTTATCTGCCGCTTTCATATTTATAGCCCGCGCCGCGAACGGTTTTTATAATCTGCGGATCTGCGACGTCCAGCTCGATTTTGCTCCTGAGCTTGGCGATGTGCATATCGACAGTCCGTGTCCCCAGTTCGCTCATCGTTTCGTTCCAGACCGCTTTGTATAGCTCATCCCTGCTGATGATTCGGTTCGGATTGGCGGTTAAGTACTGTATAATTGCCGCTTCTCGCTTGCTGATTTCTATGTCCCTGTTTTTGCGTCTTGCTTTCAGAGCCGGGATGTCAACATCCAAATCTGCAAACTCGAAGCTCTGCCCGACGGCACGAGCCGGGTCAGTTCGCCTCAGCACCGCATTAATCCGCGCCAGCAGCTCTTCGAGCGAGAACGGCTTGGTGATATAGTCGTCGGCGCCCAGGTTCAACCCGGCGACCTTTTCTTTCTCCTGCCCCTTGGCGGTCAGCATGATGATAGGCGTTTGCAAACCATCGTGACGCCATTTGCTGCACAGTTGTTCGCCGCTGATTTTCGGCAGCATCAAATCAAGCATAATCAAATCGAACCGCCGTCCGGCAACGATGCGCTCGGCTTCGAGCCCGTCCGCTGCCTCGGCTACTTCGAAGTTGTGAAACTCCAGAAAGTCCGCCAGGGCCGAGCGAATCTTCTCTTCGTCTTCAACTACCAATATGGATTCTTTTTCTTCCATAGTCATATTTGCTCCTATGTATATTATAGGCTATATCGCCGCTGATGTTTTGTAAATGTTTTGTAAAAAAGCATCGCTGCTATTTTACGTCCATTTTACCCATCTCTCAACCGGAACTATCGTATAATTTATATAGTTCGAGAGCCCAATTAAAAATCTTTTTGTAAGGAGGAAACGAAATGAAGTCCGTAAGCAAGAATCAAAAATGGCTGTATGGATTTGTTGTTCTTTTCGGAATATGTGTGACATTTTTCATTCAGAGCGATGCAACGGCGAATGTTTCCGACGGAACGATGGCAAGTATGCCTGTGAAGGAGGTTACCATCTTCAAAGACGGACACGCTTTCGTTCTGCACGAAGGAAAGATGCCGACCGACACCGACGGCAATGTTACGATCGATTACCTGCCAAGACCTATCATCGGCACATTCTGGGCCTATTCTGCGGACGCCAGCGCCAAACTTACTGCTGTGGTCTCTCACAAACGTGTTGTGCCGGTTAAAAGGACCGCTCTGACAATCCCCGAGCTTATCGAAGGAAACATCGGGGCAAAAGTCCGCATTACCGAGGCGGGGCTTGCCGCCTACGAGACGACCATTGTTGGAATTCCGACTCGAAGCACCGAAGAGCTTAGCAGTGCCGAGCCGCCGGGAAGCCCGGAAAAGCTGCCGCAGCGAGGTGACATTGTTTTATTGAAGTTTGAAGGTGGCATCAAGGCCATTCCAATCAGCCGGATTCAGGAAGTGACTTTTATCGATGAGCCAAAGCTGCAACTTGCCGGCGAGCAGTTCCGGGATATGATGACCCTAAAACTCGATTGGGGCAGGCGCAAGCCTGAACCGGATGTGGAAGTAGGCATGGTCTATGTCCAGCGGGGAATTCGCTGGATACCCAACTATCGAATCGACATCGACGGCAAGGGCAACGCCACCATCAAACTCCAGGCAACCATTATCAATGAGCTGGCGGACGTCGAGGACGTCAAAGCCCATCTCGTAATCGGTGTGCCGAAGTTCGCATTCGAAAACACGCCGGACCCGATATCGCTGCAGCAGACTGTGGCACAGCTTTCAAGACAATTCCGTCCCGATAGTCAAGCCGCCTACGCCTTTTCCAATATGATTATGACCCAGGCCACGATGCCCGCACCTCGCGTTGATGTTCCGGATAGCGGCGGCATGCTTGACCTTGGCCCCGACGTTGCCGGCTCCGGCAAAAACGAGGACCTGTACATCTTCACGCTCGAACATGTCACCCTGAAAAAAGGTCAGCGTATGGTCGTGCCGGTGGCCGAATACGAGCTGAAATACCGGGACGTTTTCGTGCTCGATCTTCCATTCGGACCGCCGCCGGAGGTTCGGCAAAACCTAAACAATGAGCAACAGGCCAGACTGGCGCAGCTTTATCATTCTCCCAAGGTAATGCACAAGATACGTCTTGCCAACAACGCCAAATGCCCGTTGACGACCGCTCCGGCAATGATTCTTCGTCAGGGCAGCATCATCGCACAGGGCATGATGACTTACACGGCAATCGGCGCATCGAGTGACCTTGAGCTGACAGCCGCCGTGGATATCGCCGTCGAGAAGCTCGACAACGAAACCGAACGTGTCCCCGATGCCGCTAAATGGGACAACAATACCTACGCCCGGAGTAATCTGACCGGGACAATCACCCTGACAAACCGCCGCTCCGATACGGTCAGCCTGGAAATCCGCCGGTCCATACTGGGACAAATCGACAGTGCCAGTCATGAAGGTTCAATCGAGCACTTGGGCAGGCACGAGGGCGGATGGATGGACCCAAACAGCCTGCCATTCTGGTGGGGCTGGTACAATTGGCCATACTGGTGGTACCATTTCAATGCCGTAGGCCGTGTGACATGGGAATACGAACTCAAGCCAGGAAAGTCAATCGAACTTCAGTACAAGTGGCATTATTTCTGGCGCCGGTAAGGAAAAAACATAAACCGCATGGGCAGTCCACAGGACGCCTTATGGCGGAAACCTGCCCATGCACAGAACTTTTTGAAAGGAACTGAAAATGAGAAAGTTAATGCAAACAATTCTGTTCGGCCTTTTGGTACTGCAGGCAAATCTGGTTTTCGCCGACATTTCGCCTGTCAGTCAGTTGAGGCTCGATGCAACAATGGGCCAGCCTGTCATGTTAGCTCACAAAAAGCAGGTCGCTTATCTTCGCATAGGGCTGACTGGTTTTGAATTGCCGACCCGGCAGGATCGTGCGCCAGTCAACATCGCAATTGTAATCGACAAATCCGGCTCGATGAACGGCGATAAAATTGCCAAAGCAAAGGATGCAGCGATCATGGCTATCGACCGTCTCAATTGCAACGACATTATTTCTGTTGTTACTTATGATTCAAGGGTAAATGTTTTGGTGCCTGCTACGAAAGCTGTGGACAAGGAAATGATATTCCGCAGGATAAGAGACATCAGCGCCGGCGGAAGTACGGCTTTGTACGACGGCGTCAGCAAAGGGGCACAAGAGCTGAGGAAGTTCGTTGACGACGATCGAGTTAATCGACTGGTTTTATTGTCGGACGGCCTGGCAAATGTCGGCCCGCAAACTCCGACAGAATTAGGTCGGCTCGGAGCCTATTTGATTAAGGATGGTATCTCTGTAACGACTATCGGCCTGGGACTGGGTTATAACGAAGATTTGATGACTCAGTTGGCTTATAAAAGCGATGGCAGCCATTACTTTGCTGAAAGTGCCAATGAACTTTCCGGTGTTTTTGACAGCGAATTTGGACGGGCGCTTTCCGTAGTAGCCCAGGAGATTCAGATAAAAATCAAATGTGCACAAGGTATAAGGCCTGTCCGCCTGCTCGGAAGACAAGGCCGAATCGAGGGACAAAATGTCGAGGTTTTCATCAATCAGCTTTATAGCAAACACGAGAAGTTCATTATGCTTCAAGTCGAAGTGCCCGAAACCGCCAGGGGGCACATACGAAATATAGCTGCGGTTAACGTCAGCTACTCGAATCTTAAAACCCATACGACCGACAGACTTGGCAGTCAGGTGGAGGTGAATTTTTCAAATTCAGAAGAACTAATCGAAAGACAAACCAATCATGGTGTGATGGCCGATGTGATTGAGCTTATCGCCACCGAACGCAACGAACTGGCATTGAAACTAAGGGATAAAGGAGAAATGAAGCAGGCTTGTGAACTGTTGTTCGAGAATGAAGCGTATCTCAAAGACAATGCGGTCCGGTACGATTCTCAAAAGCTAAAAAAATACGCCGAGCAACAAAGAGAGGACAGAGATAATATGGACGAATCAAACTGGGCAAGGCAGCGGAAAATAATGCGTGAGCATCAATTCGACAACAAAAGCCAGCAAGGCACAAAATGATTTGTCGGAGTAAAATTTCGTAATCACAAATTTTGAAAGGAGCTGTAACATGAAAATTCTAACACAGAGACTCGTTATGGCGGTCGCTCTAACGGCAATAGCTGCATCCGCTGCTTCGGCTGACGTGCCGACAACAACCGGCACCATCTCGAAAGTCACGGTATATCGCGGCCAGGCTCTTGTGACCCGAACCGTCGGCATTGATTTGTCGCCGGGAGCGTCGGAGTTCATAGTAAAAGACCTGCCGGCTATGATTGTGCCCGAAAGTATTTACGCCCAGACTTCGGACGACACGAAAGTGCTCAGCGTGAGGTATCGCGAACAGGCGGTCAGAGAGGACACACGAGAGGAAGTCAAGCAGCTCGACGCTCAGATTGAGGATGTACGGCATCAGTTTAAATATGCCGAAAGCGAGCATAAACATTTGGATATGCAGTGGCAAATGTTCGAGAAACTCAAGGACTTCACACTCGCCGCGGCGAATAGCGACCTCAACAGAGGGCTTTTGACATTTGAGCCTGTGGAAAGCTTAACCGGGCTGATAGAGAAAAAAGGGCTCGAGTACTATGAGCAAAGAATGGAGATTGAGGACAAAATTGACGGATTAAAAAAAGAGCAGGAGTTGCTCGATCGAAAGCGCAACGAGCTGGTTGCCGGCCAGTCCCGAACCGATCGGGAAGCCGTTCTGTTTATAAGCAGTCCCGGGGACTCCTTACGGAGAACCGGCGGGAAAAGAATCGCGATTGAACTAAGCTACCTTGTCGGCGGCGCAAACTGGCAGCAGCAGTATAATCTGCGTGCGAATCCTGAAAAATCAAACGTCCTTATCGAGTACAACGCCGTGGTGAATCAGACAAGCGGCGAAGACTGGGATGGCGTGGCACTTAGCCTTTCCACTGCCGAGCCGACTATGGTCGCGGCGGCGCCCGTCCTGGAGTCTATGTTTGTGGCTCTTTCGAATCCAGCCCAGACCCAGCAGGCCGGCCCGCCGGCTTTCATCGGGGCCGCCCAGGCCAGACAATACCAGGAGTCTCGAAAAGCCAATATTAAAAAAGGTATAGCGGCCAATACCGAACTAAACGAGCTGGCAATAAACAACCAGGCGTTTTTCCTCAATGCAGGTCAAAAAGAGCTGCAGGAATTCCAGCAGCAGATGGCCGAGATTTCCCGTATCGAGGGCATTAGTGTTACGTACGATTTACCCGGAAGATTAACACTGCCCAGCAGAAGCGACCAGCAGCTTGTCAGCATAGCTTCGATTACCACCAAGGCCGATTTTACACTCATTGCGACTCCACTTTTGACCGATTATGTCTATCTCCAGGCGGACCTGCTTAATGACAGTGACATTGTACTATTAACGGGACAAGCAAATATATTCCGCAACGGCGAATTTGTCGGCAGAAGCCGACTGCCTCAGGTCACCATCGGCGAGACATTCACCGCCGGCTTCGGTATAGATTCGCAGGTCCAGGTGATTCGCGAGCTTGAGAATAAAAAGACGCGCATCCAGGGTGGAAACCGCATAGATACGTATGACTATCGTATCGCTATGAGTAACTACAAAAATACATCGGTTGAATTGCAGTTGCTGGACCGATTGGCCTACACTGATGATTCTTCGATCAAGATAGAGCTTGAAAAAACCGAGCCTGCGTTAAGCACAAACAGTGAATATCTACGCACGGCAAGGAAAAAGGGAATTCTTCGCTGGGACATGAAGCTGTCGCCAAATACTGTAGAGAAAGATGTAACCATAGTAAAATACAGCTTTACAATGGAGTATGACAGGAACATGCAAATCCAGCCTCGCCGTTGACGTTATTCGGGTTGCAGTTTTACCTTGGCGGTTAAGCCGTCAGGCTGTTCACTGACATACCAGGCCTCGCCCTCTCCGGTGATATAAACATCCTCGTAATCGCCTATAGGTATTCTGTGGAGGTCTTGCGAGCCTTCGGACTTGTCGTAGTAGCCGCCACTAACGGCAGTGAACTCGCCGGTGGTGTCATCGATCTGCACTTGCATCTTGATGACTTTGCCGTCGGGCTGTTTACTGACATACCAGGCCTCGCCCTTTTCGGAGAAATAGAGATCCTCGTGGTCGCTCAGGGATATTTTTTCGAGGCCTTTCTTCCCTTCTGACTTGGCGTAGTCGCCTTTGAAGGATTTGGTCGTGGAGACGGCTTTGCCTTGTTCGCCCGAGTCGGTTTGCGCTTCGGCGTGATCGTCGGAGAGCACTTCCATATCCGACTCCGACGCGTTGGCGTGCTGTGGATCAGGTTCAACATCGACTGTGAGTGAGTCGGCCGGGTAATTGTCCACTTCGGCGCCGGCGCCGAGGGGCTGCCTGGGTTGGTGTTGGCCTTCGGGATACGAGGGACGAACTGGGGTGGACTCTCCGGTATCGGCGATGACGGGGCTTTTGAGGGTGTTGGCCCGGTGCGTGCTGAAGCGGATCTGGCGAATGCCAAGGGACAAGACGGTGACTGATGTCAGGATGAACGCCGCGATTGCCAGTTGTTTGGTCATTGGTTTGAAGTTTTGCTCCATCCGGCATTTCCCATATAAAATTTTATATCATTGCCCGGCTACGCCGATGGGCCTGTTTTCTAATATAATATCAAATCTATCTCGAAAACTCGAGACTTTCAACTTCATTTTGAAATTATATCAGCCCCAATAATAGGAAAAAATCTGGCAACTGATTATCATTTCTTTGACGCCGAGTGAATCTATCGTCCGGGCGAAGGGTCCGCCGCGATCCAGTTTTCAGGGTCATTTCCGTAATTAGCGGGCTCCTTCCGAGTGAGCGATTTTCCATATCCGTCCGGTCCGAGCGGCCAGGGATCCTCGCCAAAAGGATGAAAACCGTCGCTGTAATTGACTCGGTCGACGCGGATATAA
Organism: uncultured Pirellulales bacterium; assembly: GCA_964530105.1. Lineage (GTDB taxonomy): Bacteria > Planctomycetota > Phycisphaerae > Sedimentisphaerales > Anaerobacaceae > JAFGPJ01. The sequence goes on from CAZHBL010000047.1 coordinate 15,690, forward strand.
TAGCGAGTTCCTTCGAGCTGGTCGCCCGGCTTGGAGAGCTCCACTTTCTCGCCTCCGTTGCTCAGTCTGCCGGTACCCCATTCGAAGATTTGCAAGTCTCCGGCTCCGGCGTGATACGCCGAATCGAACACGTCCTTGTCCCTGACCAGCAGCAGATATTCACCTGGGGCTATAGTTGTGCCGAGCGGGAAATCAAAACTGATGCCGTCGCTGTCGGTAAGCCTCCAGGGGACATCCATGAGCTGTTCATTGTCGTATTCAGCCAATGTAACCATAGAATCACTTATATTTAGCAGCTCGATATACTCCTCGTCCTGGTTGCCCGAGGTGGGATTGTACATAATTTCGTTGATGACAACAGGGCCGACTTTGGGATATGCATTTTCGCCGCCCGGAGTGTTAACGCTCATTGCGATAAAATTGTACGCCCCGGTGCTTTTCTGATAACGGCCAAAGGTGACGCCGGTCTCCGAAGCGTCGAATTTCTCCTGGTCGTTGTATCCGGTTAATGCGCCGTCGGCGCCGGAATGCAGATAGAGCGTTTCGCCGTTTTCACTGAGCGCGAAAGGCACATGGCAGCCCGGATCGTCCGGATTGGAGAAATGCAGGTCTTCATAGAAAACAATGTAGCCGAACGGCTCGATAGTCGTGCCGGCGGCAATCTCGTATTTCATCAAGTCAACAGAGCTGTCGCTTAGGAACCAGCCGCCAATGTTAATCGCTGTATCGGTAGTGTTGTGCAGCTCGATCCAGTCCGGCTCGCCGGCGTGTGAATGCGCCAACAGCTCGTTAATTACCACCTCGCCGAGCGCCGGAAGCCGGCCTGTATCATCCCAACCGGGCGAGCCGCCTGCATCGGCGCTCGGGCGCCAGGCGCTCTTGCCGTCCCACTGGTTCGGATCGGCAGCGGTCGGATCTTCTATTGTCAGAGAGAAATCCATCCCGTCGGTAATATCATACCAGCCGTCGCTGTAACTGAAATTCAGTATGGTTTGGCCGACGGCATCTTGAAGCTCGATTCTTTCGCCGGCGTTGTTGAGGCTGCCGGAATATTCGCCGGCGATCGTCAGGTCCGAGCCGTACCGGGCTGAAAACGCCTCGATGTCTTTGACCACGACGGCGTACTGACCTGCTGCAAGCTCCAGAGACGGGAAGGTGAAATCAATGCCGTTCGTGAAGCGGACCAGGTTTAAGTTCAGCGTTTCGGTTCCGATGTTCTTCAGCTCGATGAATTCTCTGTTCGGATCGTCGGGATT
>CAZHBL010000048.1:0-16743 GCA_964530105.1 uncultured Pirellulales bacterium
TTGCTTATCAACTCTGACCTCTGTCAAAAATCACTCATTTTGCGGAAGTCTTATAGAAAGATTCAAATCATAGAGCAATCTAAACAAAGGGCGATTTTATCCGGCCGCTATCCGAATCACAATGGATAGTTTTTGGTCATTTCGGATATTTGGCAGGCAAGCTATGAATCAGGGCAGTTCGACGCCGCATCAGAACTTTGCGGTGTTTTCATCCCGTTGGTATTAGTCGGCATGACCGTAGAAGAACAGGTTATTAGAGCCCTTGTGAACAATAGAATCGATATCGAGAACCATGAAGAAAAAATAATCAATTACAATAGTAAATAGAAAATAGTAAATATTAAATCAAAAGGGGCTGTTGCATCCGCCGCACGCCCATATCTGGTTATGTATCCCCTGGATAACGTCGCAAGTTCCGCACTCCGGCCGAATCGACAGCGACTTCGGCACGATATGCTCTCGATGCAGCTCCGTTTCGCTGCCGCAATAAATGCACCGCTTCTCCGCCTCGACGAATTGCCAATCCTCTCGCGTTATTTCCGACCAGGACTTAACGCCGCTCTTGAGTTCTCGAAATGTCTTTTTAATAAAACCGTAATGCTGCTTCTTAGCCTCTTTCCCATCCGCCGCCGCAAACGCCCGACGGGCCACAATCTTGGCGTACTGATAAAATATTAAATCTCGAATTGTCTCAACATCCCTATCCGGCATGATTTTAGTCTCTAAACAAGTAGATAATTGAGTGCTAGCGAAGGACAAAACCAAGAAAAGGCTGTTTTATGGCTTAGCATGATGAAGTCTGACCTCCTTTATACATCTCTTTATTATTTTATAAATGCACCAAGTTGCTCAATTTTCTTCTCAATCTGTTTGTCAATTTTCTCAAGGCAAGCAATACATAAAATTGTTTTTGCACGACTAAAGGCAACATACCCAATTCGGCACATATCAGTCTTCTCTTTACGTCTTGCTTCCTTATCTGTCATCAGCCACTTTTCCAATTGTTTTTTATTTTCCGCTACAGCTAAAACTGCATCTGCCTCAAGTCCTTTAGCTTTATGTATGGTTGAATACCTATCACATTCACAAATCTTATCGTCCATTGACTCGTAAAAATTCAGTCTATACAACTTATCATCAAATCGACTTCTTGGCACTCCTCTACTAATCCTTAGTTTAAGGTTATCCTTAATGAATCCCACAGTATCTTCTCCATTCTTAACCTTCCCTTCTCTGATAGCTTTCACTAGATAAAAACCCTTCTTTCGAAGGCCTATCCTATCAAGATTATACATCTCACAGATTTGTTTACCATTGATTCCAACCACAGATGAAATTACATTTAGTGCCTCATTTATTAGTTTCAAATCCGTTGTTGAATCATTAGATATCGGTTTCAATCCCCACTTTCCAGCTACTTTTTCAAGTGTCTTATTCGCATAACTAAGAAAGTATTTAACAACAGATATATTTCCTCCCTCCAGAATTTTAGTTATATCCCCATAAGATTTGATAATTTTATCCAAATCAGTTTCTCTTATAAAATACACTCCACTTCGCTTATCGCTACCCTTCTCAGATTTCTGTACAATCTCACAGTGGAAATGGTTTGTAAACCTTACAATTTCATCACATGATCGGTGATTCTTTTTATTTGGTTTAACTTCTGCTTTCTCCTTAAACTTGTTAATTGCAATATTATCAAAGCTTTTTATTCTACTCAACCATCCGAATATGTATTGTTCAGGATCTCCGACTGCATATATAGATGTTTTTTCTTCATTCATAATTTTTTCGAAAATTTTTAACTGATAATTGTTTGAATCCTGAAACTCATCAATAAACAAATACTGTAAGCGATTGCATAATATTTTTATCGCACATTTGTTTTCTTCAAGAATTTTTGTACTCACGCCAACAATCTCATCGTAACCATATAATCCCTTAGCTAAGTTTTTTTTCTTAAGTGAGTTGATTTTAATTATTCGCTGCATCCCTTTTACATCTTGAGCCATAGCCTCGTAGTCTAGATCCACAAAAACCAACTCTTTCGGTAGTTTGTGGATAAGCGTCCCGAATGGTTTGAAAATAAATTTATAAAAAAAACTATGGTTTGTGCCGATAAACACATTTGGCGGAATGTTTATCCTCTTCGCGAGCCCCTCTTTAATATTCGACGTTGCTGCATTTGTGTACGTTATCGCAGCAAGTACACGATGATTTTCCAGATTTGGAATCGCCTCAATTATTCGATCAACCATATCTTGTGTCTTACCGGCACCTGGTCCTGCAATCACAAGAATAGGTTTCTTTTTAGTCTTCCCCATTCCTTCCCTTTAAGAAATTAAATCCGTCAGTAATATACGCGGGGGGCTTAAATCCCTTCTCATCTTTTTCAAGCCTTCTTTTCAAGTTCAGAGCGAATTCAGATTTGTAATCCTCTATCTCATTGAAGAATTCTTCAACATCGATTTTCTTGTTTTGGTACTTTTTTTCAAATACCTTCCCACTTATTGGCTTTGTGTCCACCAAGGCCTTAAGCAAAGTTTCTTTTCCTTTCCCGTTCATATTAGCTTTAATCAAATCTTTTTCAAAAGTACACATTTTGGAAGTTTCGACTTTAATTATTTCACCATCTTCGAAATTGCCTTTCAAATCCATAGCTCTGTTCTCTGTTTTCTTTCCATAATCACTATCTGTAAATACTAAACACTTAATAAAGTACCCGTTTTCTATTATTTTTAGAAAATGACAGAATGCTACACCCTGTACGTTGATAGTTTCGTATCCATATTGCTCCAAAGATTTTTGAAAATACATCTTGAAAAATACTGGTATAAGAAGTCTTTCACTGATGCCTTCCATAAGGATGACCTTTCGAGCGAAAAATAGTCTTGATTTTGTTGCATCGATAAATTTGCTTAAATATCTAATGCTTTTCTTGTCCTCTTTTAGATCAAGCCCATCCAGTATATAGTGTCCTTTAACTCTATGAGAGTTTTCATCATTATAAAGAATAACGGTGTTTTTTAATTCCAACTTTGAAGCGATGTGCGTAGAGTGTGACGTCAGTAACAATTGCATGTTGGCCGAGTCATTTTTACGTATGCTTTCTATGTTCTCCGCCAAATGATCCTGCAACTGCGGATGCAAATGTGCTTCCGGCTCTTCAATTCCAATGCATCTAAAGTATGTATCACTACTTCGTTTGTCCTTAGCCGACAAATGCGAAAGTATGAGCGCAATGTATAATAGATTATTTCGACCCAATCCATTACGTGATACGTCAATAGGATCTGCCCCGTAGATTAGACTTATTTTTTTTAAGAGTTCGCTCGTTTCTGGAGATGAAAACCTAAAATCAATACTATTATCATTTTCATCTGTTACCAAAGATACGCGGGAAAGCAAAGTTTGGATTCGTACCTTAACATCATCGAGGGATTTGTTTTCCTTAACCACACTCTCTAAGCCATTTAGCGCTTCTCTAATATCTTCGTATTCCGACACGTCACTTTGTGTAAGCACACGGTATAGCAGTCTCGTGCTACCGCTGGCAACCAATTCTTGTTCAGCGTCACGCAATGCATTCAGATATTCCATCTTTAACATTCGTAGCAAATACTGCTGGCATTCATTTGTGATATCATCACCCCCGAATATTGAATACCTGTACTCCTCTATGGGGAAATCAATCTTTTTGTAATCCCTTTTTTTGCCTTCATTGTCATCTTCTACTCTTTTTCTTTGTTTCTTAATCCATTCTGTTTTGTCAAACGTTCCTTTCACTGAGAACAAATATGTTATCTTCGCCTTTGTCAATTCTTTATCAATAAACCAGTCCGCTACAACAGCTTTCTGGTCATCATCCATATTAGTCAAAATCACTTCAATTCTTACTTCAGGGAATACAATCTCTAATGGTGATACTTCTTTATCCGCAACCCTCTTCTTGAAATCCTCAACCACCGAATAATTCATATCATCTATTTCAAGCACTCGTCGTCTGAAAACTGAAAGGTCTTGACTAAAGATTAGCCCAATTGCATTGAGTAAGTTGCTCTTACCAATGTTGTTTTCGCCCAAGATCAATGTAAATGGCTTCAGTTTTAACACGAATGGGCAATCACCGAAATTTCGAAAGTTTTTTATTAGTATTTTATTAATATGCATATTTATTATTCTCGTAATACAAAAGTCAGTCACTATTAAAATTTAAGTAACACAGTCTTATTAAAATTATCGTCTTCAAAAGTCTATTTACCAAATTATAAAGAACACGTTAGGACTATTTAAGCACACATTCTTCCCTTTTACTAATAGTAGCGTTTGACAAGGACTAAATGTTGATAACAAAATTGAAAAAAATACAAAAAAAGTGAAATTATTTATATTTCGCTGGGAAAAAGGCCAAAAAGGCAGCATACAGGACACAGGAGACAGAATACAGAATTCGAAAAAAAACAGATCCCTCAGCATCGTTCGGGACAGAGTCTGCGTAATCAGCGTTCATCTGCGGTTAAGTAACACTGTGTAATTGAGATTTTTTGAGAATTTGGTTGATTTTGGAGGTCGAGTTTAGTATAATACTTAACGAAAATCGTATATCGTATATAGTATGTCGTATGTGGTATGGAGAATTTAGAATGTAGAATTGAGAATTAATGGGTCAGAATACAGTTTAGCCCGCACCCCAGCGGTGCTGGGTCAAAGCCATTTACGATTTATTCTTTTATTCCGCGTAATCAGCGAAATCCGCGGTTATTGATTGTTAATCGGTGTTCACCCCATGAGATAGGTAAAACCGTTATCTCACGGGGTAAATCGGTGTGAATCCGTGTCTAACAGAAAGCAATTTGAAAAAAACAAAGCCAATGTTAAAATAGGCAATATGTCACAATGTCAGTTATAATAAGGATTTAAGGAGATTTTGGCGATTTATAGCGGTTTTTGTCAAGGAATAACAAAGCCAATTTATTTAGCCCCCAGCACTGCTGGGGGTCGAAGAACCGATTTGAAAAAACAAAGCCAATTTGCCGGCCTTTAGCGGAAATCCTAAATAAGACAAATGGGTACGGAATGACATGACAGGTGGTTCCGACTGGCACTGGGATGTAATCCACAGCAGTGAAGACGGCAATCAGACCGTGTATTTCACGCTATCGCCCGGGACCCATACCCTGGAGTGGGGCTACAGGGAAGATGGATTATTCTTAGACGCTATCCAGATTAGTAATGTGGTTGAGTAACAGGGCTTAACGGCGTTTATATTTAGTCTAACCGTTATGACATTATTGTGCTTTTTCAAAAGGCCGACAATAATAAACGGGAGGGCTATGGAGTGTTTACTATTTTTGGGGTCTATACCGAATCTCCATGAACGTCTTGTATTAGTCCTTTGGACCTATCCCAGCACCTAATCAGATGTAATTCTTACAGGCGAGACAGTGCGATGTTTCGTGAGGGCAAGCAGACTACATAAAAGAAACTTGTCATTCGTAATGGGGGGTTTTCGCTTCAGCTATTTCTTGCGTTTGCGAATGGCAATTCCAATGCATATGGCCAGCCCACCATACAATACGAGACAGCCGAAGAGAAACATTATCCATGCAGACAATGGCATTCTATATTCTCCTTATACTTGATCGGACCTCTGAGGGAGTTTCCATAACAAATACCCCAGGAGCCCCCAGAACAGCACAGTTCCCCACCCGCCGATCAGGGTGGCCCATCGGGGATATCCGGCATATCCCACGGTGATCTCTTGAACCAGATTCCCCACAAGTATCACTAATAGTACACCAGGTGTTATATAGCGCAATGCCCAGATCCACCATCTGCCAAGCCGGATTTCCGATTGTGAGTTAAGATATTCACGAAATTCCTGAACCGGATATAAAAAACCTATGGCAATACATTGAAAGAATCCTGATATAACCAGTCCAAAATCGCAGATCCATTTGTCAACGATGTCAAACCAGAAGAAGCCGCCATGTGTGACAAATAGTAATGAAACAGGAAAAGCGATAAGTACAAAGATGCCCGCTAATTTCTGCGTCGGGATACCCCATTTGTCATGGAATCCAGTGGTAAATGCTTCTTGCAGAGCAAATGCGGAATCGATCCCCAAGGTAAGCAGAGCAATGAAAAAAATCAGTCCAAACAGGCAGTTTAATGCTGGAAGCTGACTGATTGCAGTAGGGAATGCGACAAAGGCTAATCCGGTTCCACTGGCCGTTACCTCCGAAACCGGCAATCCCTGTACCTTTGCCAGGTATCCCAGCATTGAAAAGACCACAAATCCCGCAAAAAAACTGGTCCCGCAATTTGCAAGGCCCGTAATGAATGCACTGTTGGTGATTTCGGCCTTTTTGCCCAAATAAGATCCATAGCCTATCATGACGCCGGATGCCAGGCTAAGCGAAAAGAAAATCTGGCCGTAGGCACGCAGCCAAATCCTGAGGTCAGTGAGCTTGCTGAAATCCGGCGTAAGATAGAACCTGATTCCATCCATCGCGCCAGGTAGCGTCAATCCACGAATCAGGAGAATCACCAGCAGCAGCATGGGAAGCGGAACCGTCACCATGACTACCTTGCTCACACTGCGGACGCCCTTTCTCAGGACCAGGTAGATTGTCAGCCATGTAAGGGCCATACCAATCACGAGCGAGAGGACCGGCCAACCGATTTCGCCAGGTCCTGAGGATCGCTGCAGGACGTTTTGGACAAAAAATATCTCAGGCTGGTCACTCCAGGCTAAAGTCATGGAGTGCCATAAATAGACCCATGACCAGGCGAGAATTGTGCTGTAATAGAGTACTATGCCGGCGCTAAGTCCTGCGGCCCACCAGCCAAACCATTGAAGGGGCTTTCGAACTGCTCCAAAAGCAAGTGGAGCGCCTTTTTGCATTCTCTGCCCTATCCCCATCTCGAGAATTAACATAGGAATGCCGGCGGTAAACAATGCCACAAAATACGGAATCAAAAACGCGCCACCTCCGCTGGTATAGGCAACATATGGAAAACGCCAGACATTCCCCAGTCCCACGGCCGATCCAATCGCCGCCATGATGAATGAGGTTCTGCCATGCCATTTCTCGCGAGTCTTTGGCATTGTCGTATCCTCTTAAAGTTTCAACGAGTAGGCTCCATACGTTAACAGGAAATCAAAAGATAGCAAGTCACAACCCAGGATACAAGCGAAAATCCGCAACTTTCAGCTCTTTGTTAAGTCCTGATTTCAAGTCGTCACTTTTGTTGCCACATTCTTATTGATCTATGGCAAATTCATTTGAATTCAAGGGAGATTATGATATTATTATAGTAATAAGACGCTTAGTTATTTAACCAAACGTTTGATATGGGGGGGATTTGGAGACTATGATCCACCGATCGGACAGAGCAAATGCAAGACGCAAAGACAGTTTTTATGCAAAAAGCCTGATTTGAATGAATACGGATAATCCTTTCTTTAAGAAACAAGCCCGCGTTCGAGTCGCTGTGGCACACGGTCAAGGTCCTTATCACAATACACTCGCAGCCTTAAAATCCATTTCATTACAGGTTGTGCATGGCAAGCGCCTGTTGCTCAAGCCCAATGCCGGACGTGTAGCACGCTCGGGTGAGGGTATTACCACACATGCGGAAGTTGTAGCAGCAGCTATAGATGCATTTCAACAGGCCGGAGCTGAAGTGGCTGTGGGAGAGAGTCCGATTACGGGTGTTAAGACCCTGGAGGCACTGGAAGCCACAGGTATCACCGCCGAGGCACGGAAACGGAACTGTCCGCTGATCGATATGGATCAGCGCCCGTTTGTTGAGATGGACATACCCGACGGTCGCGTATTGCATAAGTTAAAGGTTTGCCCGGAAGTCCTGGAATTCGACGTGATTGTGTCCATGCCGGTGATAAAAATGCATATGCACACAGATGTGACTCTGTCGGTTAAAAATATGAAAGGCTGTTTGTGGCGGCGCAGCAAAGTGCAATTGCATATGCTCCCGCCCATCGAAGGCAGTGACGAAAAATCCATTAATGTAGCCATCGCAGACATGGCCTCAGTGTTGCGCCCGCATCTGGCAATCATCGATGGAACGGTCGGTATGGAGGGGTTGGGACCTAGTGCCGGACAGCCAAAAGCCCTGGATTGCGTTCTCGTCAGTGCCGATGCATTTGCAGCGGATGCTGTGGCTTGCCGATTGATGGGTACTTGTGCTGAAGATGTTCCTCATCTGCGTATGGGCGCAGAGCGCCAATTGGGTGTGATTGATCTGGATCGGATGACAATCACACCTGAGTGCTGGCAGGATTGGGCTTGCCGCTTTGCGAGACCGCCACAGAATCTGTCCATCGAATTTCCTAATATTACTGTCAAAGACAACAACTCGTGTAGCGCCTGTCAGTCCACAGTGCTGTTATTTCTGAAAGACTATGCGGACCGCATTTTTGACTATTTGCCGGACCAGGATCGTTTGGATATCGCTATTGGAAAAGGCCATACAGACCTTCCTGAAAGGACGCTCTGTATTGGCAATTGTACAGCCGGATGCATGCAAAACAATCCATATGTGCCCGGTTGTCCGCCTGTGGCCAGTGAGATTCTCAAAAAGCTGACCGGGCGTACGACATTAGATAATGAATGAAGAGGGATGTTGGCGATATATCCGGCCCGCATCCGACACTCACAAAAGAATCCTTGAGCACCTGTGGCAATGGTAATATGATACTTTCGTTACTGTTTGGACCTATTCGGTCTTACAGGAGTCTGTGGATGACTATAAAAGAGCGTGTGCATTTAACGCTGCAACTAACATTGGATGGTACTCAGGGATGGGACGTTTAGAATTTCTTGACTATGCGATCATAACTGCCTACATGCTTTTTGCCCTTGGTGCGGGGATCTTCTTTTCCAAAAGGGCCTCGCAAAGTTCCGAGAATTATTTCCTCGGTGGCAGGTCTTTTCCGTGGTGGATGATTGCCGTCTCGATGATCGCTACCAGTTTCGCATCCGATACGCCGCTGGTAGTGACAGAAATAACCCGCACAGACGGACTTCAACGAATCTGGTGGGTGTTTGTCTCCGTACTGGCGCTTATCGTGGGGATATTTCTCTTTTCACGGCTCTGGCGGCGAGCGGCTATTATCACTGATGCCCAGTTCTACGAGTTACGCTATGAAGGCAAGTCTGCGGCGTTTCTCCGTGGATTCAGGGCGTTTTTCGCCGGCATCGTACAAAACCTGCTCACTGTCGGCTGGGTAACATTTGCCATGAGCAGCATTATTACGACCATGACGGATATACCTAAGTGGTGGGCTATTGGGTCCTGTATGCTTGTAGCGCTGATCTATGCGACTTTTTCCGGTTTCTATGGCGTAGTCGTAACCGACTTTATACAGTTCTTTATCGCAACTTTCGGTATGATATTGCTTGCCGTTATAGCGGTTATAAAGGTCGGCGGACTGAGATATGTATTAGACACTATTGCCGTCACCGAAGGTTACGGCCCCAAAACGCTTTCCATTTTTCCCGATTTTAAAAGCTTCGATCTTGATTTGGTAAAGTTGCTGATATACTTTTTCATATTGTGGTGGGTCGACGCCAGCGGCTATAACATGCAGCGTATGAGTGCCTGTAAGAATGAGCGCCATGCGGTTCTTGCAACGTTATTCTACGCGATCTTTCAGTGCTGCCGGCCCTGGATATGGGTGGTTGTCGCTCTTGTTTCTATCGTGCTTTTCCCGACGCTCACCGAACCTTATAATGATACACACGCATATCCTCTGGTAATGAAAGAATACCTGGGACTCGGCCTTAGAGGTCTGCTCGTTACAGCCTTTCTCGCCGCTTTCATGTCAACGATCGATACGCATCTCAACTGGGGAGCATCTTACATGATGACGGACGTTTACCAGCGTTTTATAAAGAAAGATGCTACGCAGCGACATTATATGATCGTGACAAAGATAGTTGTTGTTCTTATGATGGCTGCGGGTGTTGGCATCACTGTGTATATTGCCTGGCAAAAACTTACTGTTTCTGCAGTGTGGGAATTTTTTGCTTTTATTATGGTTGGAGGCGGCATGATCAGTGTTGCGCGCTGGTTCTGGTGGCGGATAAATGCTTATACGGAGATCACAGCAATTGCTCTCGGCCTGGTGCTTGGTTTTGCCAATCCGTTCATTCCCGCAAGCATTGAAGTATTCGGATATCCCTGGCCTGAGATGCCCTTTGAAATCAAGATAGCTGTCCTGACGGGTATCGTTGTGCCTATCAGCATAATCGTAACGTTTCTCACGCCTGCCGTGTCGAAAGAAAAACTCGAAGAATTTTATCGCAAGGTCCGGCCGGGCGGCTTCTGGGGTATTCTTAGCAGTGACATCCGAGAACTGCCCGGCAAGGCTTTGTCTCTGTCTACAATATTCGATGTCACGGGCGGAATAATGCTCTGTTACGGCATCTCCCTCGCGATCGGCTATTCAATACTGTTGAAATTTGACAAGGCGGGAATTTGTTGCCTGTTGGCTGTCATAGGAGGATTAATTGTTTTCAGGTGGTATAAAAAAGAGGTTAGTGTGCTCGCACGAAGCGGCAGTTTCAGTGATGACTCAGAACGGCAGGCTCAATAGCAGGATTGATACTCTGGGCACGGTGCCATTAGGGACATCTAATGGCCAATATGATAAAATGCGCAAGTTTTACTTGTTCGATGTTCTATACAGAGCAGGTGTGTCCCTATTAAAATAATAATTAGAACAAGACTACAGAAAGGAACACTTATGCACAAAGGAAGCTGTTCTCAGCAACAAACTTTCACACAAAGCCCCAAATTGTTTTTTTTCTCGCTCGTTATTCTTTATATATTGTTTACGCCCGTTTTGGCTTCGCCGATAAGAGCGGCTAAGCTCTGGGAGCCGGTGACGTGGACATTCCAAAATCCAAGTTACTCCGGCAATCCATTTGACCTCCTGGCAAAAGCCGCCTTCACTCATACACCTACCGGCCAGAAGATCCGGACAGAGCTTTTCTACGATGGTAGTAACACATGGAAATTGCGCTTCACAGGGACACAGACAGGCCGGTGGAGTTTCACCACCGAAAGCGCCGATCCTGAGCTGAATGGCCTGAAAGGACAGATCGAAGTCCATCCCAATCCCGGTATTGCCGGTTTCATAACGAACTACGGCGGCAAGTGGGGAAGACTCGGAATTGATCAGGCTTTTGTGCCGCAATATGTGATGTACTGCGACCCGCCAACGTTCTACCGCAATCCTGGCCGTATTGATGCCGATATCAACAACTTCTTCGTTGAGCATGGATTCAACGGCTTTCACATCGCTGTTCTCTGTCGCTGGTTCGACTTTGACAAGCCTAGTTCCGATGAAATCTCATCGGCCTCTCCGAATCCCGATCCACGAACATTCGAGGCGCTTGAATTATTGATACGGAAGGTCCACTCGGCCGGCGGTGTCGTGCACATCTGGGCATGGGGAGATGAACAACGGAGAATGACGCCGAAAAAATGGGGTATCAATGGCGAAGTAGACCGCCGGCTGCAGCGTTATATCTGCGCACGACTCGGGCCGCTGCCCGGCTGGTCGATGAGCTATGGTTTTGACCTGCAGGAATGGGTGAATCAAAGCGACCTGAGCACATGGCATGAATACATGCACCGCCACCTTGGCTGGTTTCATTTCCTTGGCGGGCGGGCACCTGACCTGACCCAGATATATAACGGTTTAGATTATTCTTCTTATCAGCAGCATCGCCCTGACTACGATATGTATGTCAAGGCCATAGACCAATATCCTGAGAAGCCGGCATTTCTTGAGGATCGCTTCCGGGTCCGTACGAACGTTTATCCGGAGAAGGATTATGATTTCGATATGACCCGCCGGGGGCTGTGGCATTCGACAATGGCCGGCGGAGCGGCAAACATCTGGGGCAACCTTTTGAATCCTCGTCCGGATGGCATGTCGCATCCATATCCTAATAAAAACCAGATCCTTACATGGTCGCGATTTTGGAAGAACCGGTTCCAAAAAGAATTGGTCCGTGATAACAGCCTGACCGATGGTGTATGCCTCAAGGTTCCCGGCAAGCTGCTTGTTTTCTATAAGGAAAATACCACATCAATTAAAATGGACCTCAGCGAACTGCAAGGGGCAATTAAGGGGATAGCTGTGGATACCTGCTGCGATTATAAAGAGATCGAGCTTAACGAGCTAAAAGCCGAGAATGGCCAAATCTTCAAAGCCCCGACCCGCTCGGACTGGTCGGTCACAGTTCAAATTTTTCGTATCTCAAATCTCATGAATCGTTACTCGGAAAGCGAAATTTAGCCACAAGCTACGAGATCCTAAAATAGCAGCAGGTGGTTTACGGTTAAGAAACAATAGCAAGAGCCGCCGGGAGCTGATAATATATGCAGGAAGCCGGGGCTTATTTGTCCAAATCGTTCCGGATTTCTCGATACAAATTAGAAATCCCGGTAATAATAGGAATTGAATGGATAAAGTACAGGAGTAAAAAGAATGGTTTGCAGTCTTTACAACGCGGATTGGTTTAAACAGTTTGGCATGCTCTCTCTTGGGCTATCGCTCTTATTTACTGTTGGGGTCTTTGCCGGAGAGCCGGTTCAGGATCCTGTTTCTGATTATTTCAATGTCCGTAGTTTCGGCGCTGCCGGAGATGGACAGACGGACGATACGGCGGCATTTCAAAATGCCCTGGATGCGGCTGGTAAAGCCGGCGGGGGCGTTGTTTATGCTCCTGTCGGCAACTATTTCTTCGCTGGCAATTTGAACGTGCCCAATGCAGTCACTTTGGAGGGTATCTGGCAGTCGGTTCCGGCACATAACGGCTTGCGCAACAGGGGACTTCCGAAACCGACGGATGACGGCACGACTTTTTTGATCACTGAAGGTGCGGGCAGTGAAGACGGGCCGGCCTTCATAACCCTCAACACAAACAGCACACTCAAGGGAGTTGTGCTGTACTATCCTCAACAAATAGCAGATGATATACCCAAGCCGTATCCTTGGGCAATCGCGATGCGAGGCAAAAATCCGGCGGTCCTTGCCGTCGAAATGCTCAATCCATACAACGGAATCGACGCCACACGGAATGAGCGTCACTTGATTCGCGACGTGCATGGCCAGCCGCTCCGGCGGGGTGTCCTGGTCGACGACATTTATGATATAGGACGCATTGAAAACGTCCATTTCAATCCCTGGTGGAGCAATAAACCCAAGCTGTTTCAGTGGCAGATGGAAAACGGCGAGGCGTTTACCTTCGGTCGTTCCGACTGGCAGTATGTCTATAATACCTTCTGCTTCGGTTACAAGGTCGGCTATAAGTTCATAAGAAGCAGAAGGGGCGTATGCAACGGCAACTTTCTCGGCATCGGTGCGGACGATTGCTATACGGCTCTTGTCGTCGAGCAATGCGCTCCATACGGGCTTTTGATTACTAATGGCGAGTTCGTATCATTCCATGGGCCGGACCCAACGATGATTGAAGTGGAAAAAAGCAATACCGGCAGCATCCGCTTTGTGAACTGTGCGTTCTGGGGTCCGTGCAACCAGATAGCGAAAATCGCAGGGACGGGGACCGTCGGCTTTAGTGATTGTACGTTTGTCCAGTGGGGCGGCAAACAGGGCGATCGCCCTGCGATACAGGCGCAAAGCGGCACCGTTCTGATTCGTGGATGCGAGTTTCGGCAGGACCGGCCGCAAATCCGGCTTGGAGAGAATGTCACCCGTGCCATCATCACGGAGAATTTATTCACAGGCTCGGAACGGATCGTAAATCAATCCGCCGGAAACGTGCAACTCGGATTTAACGTCAGTAACTAATACGTCAATGGAGGGGATGATAGGGCGGTATAGCGAACCGCCCATACTCGTTCGATTATTACATAACTGGTGTAAGATTATTTTCGAGCGGCCTGCTCATTTTGCTGGCGGTGCTGTTCGAGGATAAGTTCGCTGATCTTGGCCGGGACCCTGGCATAGCGTGACATTTCCATTGAGAAAGTGCCGGTTCCCCTTGTCATGCCGCGAATCACCGTGGCATAGCCGAACATGTTTGCCAGCGGAACCTCGGCTCGAACAACCGTGTAGCTGTCCCTGGTTTCGGTTCCCAGGATGATTCCCCGCCGGGAGTTGAGGTCACCGACGACCGGGCCCTGAAATTCACCGGGTATTTCGATCTCGACGTTCATGATCGGTTCGAGCAGGCAGGGTCTGGATTTCCTGAACGCTTCGATGAAGGCGTCTCTGCCAGCCGTGCGGAACGCCATCTCGCTGGAGTCGACCGAATGGTACGAGCCGTCGTCAAGACACATTTTGCAGCCGACAATTTCGAAACCTGCGAGCGGGCCTTTCTTCATTGCCGCCTGAAAGCCCTTGTTCACCGCTGGAATGTATTCGCCGGGGATTCGTCCCGACGTAACGTTGTCTTCGAATTCGTACGAGGATTCGGCATCCTCGGGAAGCGGGATGAGCCGGCCGACCACGTGGGCGTACTGCCCGGAGCCGCCGGTCTGTTTTTTATGCTTGTAGTTGAATTCGGCTTCGATCGTAGGAGCTTCTCGATAGCTGACGTTCGGAACGCCGACAGTCACCTGGGCCTTGAATTCCCGGCGCATGCGTTCGATATAAATGTCGAGGTGCAGCTCTCCCATGCCGGCTATAACCGTCTGGCCGGTTTTCGGGTCAGTGGAAACGCGGAAGGTCGGGTCTTCTTTCATGAACCGGCTGAGTGCCTTGGCCATGCGTTCCTGGTCGGCGGAACCAGCCGGCGTGACAGAAAGACTGATAACAGGGTCGGCCACGAATATACTTTCGAGAGAATAGTTGACACCGTCGCCACAAATCGTGTCACCGCTGGCGCATTCCACGGCCAGCAGGGCGATAATATCACCAGGGCCCGCATCTGTAATGTCTTCACGGTCGTTTGCGTGCATACGGACAATCCGGCCGATCCGCTGCATTCGATTTGTCCGGGCATTGCGGTATTGTTGGCCTTTGATGATTTGGCCCTGATAGACTCGGACATAACTCAACTGCCCGAAAGATTCGTCCGCAATCTTGAAAACCATTGCCACCAGCGGGGCATCGGGGTCGCTCGCCAGCGGGATTTCCGTGCCCTTATTGTCGTGATCTCGGGCGAAGCTGGAGCGGTCCATGGGACTGGGAAGGAAATCGCACACGGCGTCCATCAGGGGCTGAACGCCCTTATTCTTAAACGCCGAACCCATCATCAGCGGCACGATGTCGCGGTTGATTGTGGCTTCGCGAATCGTCCGGGTGATCATATCCTGCTCGATCGGTTTGTCTTCCAGCAGCAGCTCGGTCATCTCGTCGTTGTACATACTGAGAGCGTCGAGCATCTTTTCTCGCGCCTTCGCCGCCGAATTGGCGTACTCGGCGGGGACCGGTCCCCGGATGACCTGTTCACCGTTGCTGCCCTCGAAGGTGATGGCCTGCATTGTAATCAGATCGATGACGCCCTGAAAGCTTTCGGTCACTCCCATGTTGATCTGAATGGGGACCACGTTCAGGCCGAGTTTTTCTCTCAGGTCATGACGCACCCGTTCGGGATCGGCGCCGACACGATCCATTTTATTGATAAAAGCGATTCTCGGCACGCGGTACCGTTTCATTTGCTGGTCGACGGTAATCGACTGGCTTTGGACGCCGCCCACCGAACAGAGGACCATTATCGCCCCGTCCAGAACTCGCAGCGAACGCTCGACTTCCACCGTGAAATCCACGTGGCCCGGAGTGTCGATCAGGTTGATGCTCTTGTCTTTCCATGTGACCTGGGTGGCAGCCGACGTGATTGTGATGCCGCGTTCGCGTTCGAGGTCCATATAGTCCAGTGTTGCCCCGCCTTCGTTGGCGTGGACTTCCTGCATGCGATGAATACGCCCTGTATAAAACAACATTCGCTCGCTCAGCGTTGTTTTGCCGGAGTCGATATGTGCCGAAATACCAATATTTCTGATTCTACTAATCTGCTTCATTTTTTCTCAATGCTATTACTAAAACACAATGTTAATTCTTTTTTCGCCTGGCCTTTAAACAGCCATAGCGAAACTGTACACGTCCCACCATCCTAGCGAGAGGTCTATAACGATCCTTCAGTGATTTCCGCGAATTACAGTGGAGTGAAAGTTACTTACTTCTTCTATAAACAGCGAAAACCTATATTATACGTCGGTTTTTTCTAAAAGGCAAGTGAAAAAACAAAAAATATTACCAAAAAAATGCAAATAATTGTGATTCGGTGCAAAAATAAGCCGTATAAATCAGGAATATTCAGCATTTATTATCGCAGAACGGTATATGGACTTGCCGGTCACCGGCGTAGTTGTGGTATTGAGCAGGAATTTGGCCCACCGACGTTCAACTCCCGGCAGCCATACTCTCCAGAAATTCTTTGTTGGTAGAGTACTTCTGGAGCAGCTTGAAGAGGGAGTCCAGTGCCCCGCGGGATCCGTAGTTGGACAAAACACGCCGGAGCGTGGCCAGGCCGCGGGTATCGTCATCACTATAGAGTTTGGCTTCCTTTCGCGTGCCGCTGGCTGGAATGTCGATCGAAGGAAAGATTCTGGCCTCGGCCAGGGTGCGGTCCAGGACAATCTCGCTGTTGCCCGTTCCCTTGAACTCTTCGAAGATAAGTTGATCCATTCGAGAGCCGGTATTTATCAGGCACGTTGCGATAATGGTGGCGGAGC
>CAZHBL010000049.1:0-16689 GCA_964530105.1 uncultured Pirellulales bacterium
ATATCAAGGTGTTTATTACCGATGGCATGAGCAAGGTTTTAGAACTGCCTCAGCCACAGTGCCTGCGTATAGGTGTCTGCAGGCATATACACATCCTCGACTTCGACCTGGCTCAGCTTGATATACCCTTTGAGCCCCATGCGGTACGTGTGATGGGCAACTTCAAAAGTAATGCCGTCAGGGGTATTGAATTATACTCAGTCCGGGCACGCATCCAACGAACAGAACCTTAATCCATTTCCTGGAATTCCATTTTGCGGAAAATAGCAAAATGGGAACCCAGTTCTGAAACAAATCTCTTTTAGCGGGATAATCATAATAGAGATAGCTTGTAGTTTTCTACTCGTGAAAGGAGATATGTTATGAAACAGACAACGAAAAAAATTGTTTGGCTTGTTGTTTTTTTGGGAGTAGGTTCCATCCAGACGTTTGCCAAACCTTTTGCCAAGGGGCCCTATTTGGGACAGAGCCCGCCCGGCCCTGTCGCTCAGGTCTTTGCCCCGGGATTGATCTGTGATACACGGCCGCACCAGTGGGAATCCCCAGGGCAGTTCTCTGCTGACGGAAACACCTTTTGTTTTTTCCGGTGTGGGTATGTTTATATCACAGAAAACACGGACCAGGGCTGGACAGCACCTAAGCGTATAGAAAGCATTCCATACAAGACCGGGTCGGTCTGTATGTCTCCGGATGCCAATAGCGTCTACTTCGTATACAGCTACGATCCGTCCAAACGCTACAGCCTTCATCGATGCATGCGCACGTCCCAGGGATGGTCTTTGCCGGAGGAATTAGGGCCCCCCTTCAGCACCTCGGGAGCGTATGGTGGATTTTCTGTGGCAGCGGATAACAGTATCTATTTTACTGCCGGCCGAGGCAATTTTCGGGTTGCTCCTTTTGTGGGCGACACATGGTCTCAGGTTATAAAGATCCCTGTGGAGAAGGGCAACCTCAAAGGCTGCTGTCCAGGGATTGCCCCGGATGGATCCTTCATGGTTTTCTACTCCATTCGACTGGGGGCACCGGGCGGAACGGAAACGGACCTGTACCTGACCCTGCGACGGCCGGATGGGTCCTGGACCAAACCCCGGAATATGGGTCCTCGAATCAATTCCAGGTATTATGAGCACGGAGCGAGGATTTCCCCCGACAAGAAATACATGTTCTTCAACCGCAGTAACGGGTGGAATATGAATAGCGCTACCGATACGGCTGATATCTACTGGGTTGAACTCAAGGAATATCTACCCGATGCCAATGGCCCCATGAAAAACTAAGGACAAACTTTGCCATTCACGATTTAGGATTTAGATATTCGTATTTCACGTCGTACCTGTTTCGTATTCAGAGGATTACCGTCCTTTGGCTCCGGCCAAAAAACGGCCCCACATAATTGAACGTACCTGCGCGTTTGATGCGAAATTCTACAAAAATGTAGACGCTGTTTTTGCCATAAGTACTTGCTGGGAAGGGAATAAAAAAGTTTTATACTTTTTATTTTTGTTCGGCGCTACCATCGCTTTTGGTCGAAAAAAGTCAAAAAATTAGTAAATAATAAATCATAAACTTGTCCTGAGCATCGCCGAATGGATCGTAAATTGCTTGCCGGCCTTTTCTATGCCTTTTCATGTTCAAAAGGGGGTATAATCAAAAAATCTGCAAGAGCAGAAATTTCTGCGCCCATTTTCGGCGTCGAAGCTGGTCTTAATTGTGAAAACTGATTCAGAGAAGCGATGCCCCGGGGCATCAGAGAAAAACCGATGATACAAGAGCCTGATACAACATTAGTCGAAGCAGCAATTGATGGTGATCCCGAAAGCTTCACTGAATTATGCCGGCGTTACTATCCGGCGATGGTGGCAATCGCGCATTCGCTTATCGGCGACAGGCACCTGGCCGAAGACGCGGCACAGGAAACTTTCGCGAAGGCCGCCGTGAAATTGCCGCAGTTGAGACAAAAAAATAAATTCGCCGGCTGGCTCGCGGCGATTTGCAGAAACGAAGCAAGAGATATGGCCCGATTTGCAAATGGCACGCAGGCAAATGATGAGGTTTCGGCAACAGCGGCAAAATCGGACAGAGACGATTCGGGCGAGGCTGTGAGGCAGGCCATGGACAAGCTTTCAGCCCCGGCGAGAGAATTGGTTTTTCTGAGGTACTATGATGGATTGTCTTACGAGCGGATATCTGGGCTGCTGGGCATTTCCGAACAGGCGATAAACGGCAGACTTCGTAGGGCAAAGAGAATAATGGCTGATTATCTGAGGCATAACGGTTACGACGAGGTGTGAATATGAGTACGCAAAGGGATAACGACAGGCTTGATGATTTGATTTTCCGCACTATCAATACTGAAAAGCCGCAGTTCGACGCTGAGAAGTGGAAGCAAAAATACCCCGATGAATATCAAACGCTCATCTCGCGCAGAGAAAAGACAGCGTCATCCCGCCGGACGAACATCTGGAAAGTAACCTTTGGAAAGTCAATCACAGGTCTTGCCGCCGCTGCTGCTGTAATATTGGTAATCGGTCTGCTGCTCAGCCGGAACAGGCAAAATACGAACATACTTGCAGAGAAACCGCTGCTTATCGCACAGTCACCGTCAAAGATAATCTCCATGGCATCCATGAGAATGGCATATCAGCGGGGGGGAATGGATGCTCTGGATAAACAGTTTCGAGAAACACTCGATGTTTTGGGACCGCGGTCATCGAGTGTCTCGATTCAGGAATTACTTTGAATTAGAACATGTTTTGAAATCGAAAGGACATAATCATGAATAGGATATGTAAGAGTACATTTACAGCGATAATATTAACCAGCCTTCTGTTGACGATGATATCGTCGCCGGCTCAGGCGTTACCTCCAGACCCGGACAACGCTGCCCTGTTGTATTACCAGGGATTTTTATCGATGCCTGAACTTAGTAAAGAGGCGATAGATCGTATTGAGGACGTGGCCAAAGGTGAGGTTAAGCCGGACGATCAGGTTCGAGAAGACATCAGCAACTGTAGTGGCGCGATTCATTTTGCCGAAGCCGGGACAAGGGTGCCGGCTTGTAACTGGGGCGTGGAATTTTCGCAGGGATTCGATACCCTCATGCCGCAATTGGCACAGATGCGTCTGATGACCTTTGTACTGCTCGCCGATGCACGCGTTCGAGCCGCCGATGGTTACTACAGGGGAGCTCTCGAACGATGCCTGATGACGGTAGCTTTTGCCCGGCACGTCGGCGATGATACGCTGATTTCGTATCTTGTCTCTTTAGCGGAGCGCAGAATAGCCTATCAGTGCATGCAGGACATTGTGGGGCAGGCCGCCGGTGACGCGGAACTGCTGCAATGGTTGAAGAATGAGCTTGCGAAGTCTCCGATTAACACTCTTACTCCTGTCGGGCCGCTGAGGTTCGAGATAGAAATATTTACAGACCTGGTGCAAATGAAAAACATCAAAAAGTTTGCCCGGATACTGGCCGATTCCAATGAAGAGAAGACAGCCCAGATCGTTAGTAAAGCTAATGCAGAAATCCTTCAAAAAGTCCGGCAGATGTATACCGAACGTATGGATTCGGCAATTAAAGTTTGGAACACACCCATGCCGTACGAACAGGCTCATTCACAGTTGAAAAAAATGGAAATCGATTTTGACCCGGATGATCCGGTCTCAGCGACCGTAAAAGCCTTCTTACCGACAATCGCAAGGATACTGACGCTGAAGACGAAGTCCGAGGCACACGTCAACGCAATCAGGGTTGGCATTGATATCCTGCTCAGTCGAGCACAGACCGGAAGGCTTTCCGATACTCTGCCCGCGCGACTGCCGAAAGATGCATTCAGCGGCAAAGATTTCGAGTACGAAAAAACGAAAGACGGCTTTATTCTTCGTTGCCAGGGCAGGGATTTGGACAAAGACGAAATCAACCAGTACGAGTTCAAGCTCAGCAAGTGACATAAACAAAATATCAGCGAAAACAGGCCGGGCTTTGAAGCTCGGCCTTTTTTTATACCGGTTGTCACAGTCCTTAATTATCACACGAAGGAGGATGTGATGTTGTCTGGACATCCCAACTATTGCATAGTATCTTATGAGTTATCAAAATAGTGCCGGAAACAGTTATACTAAATTTGTTCATATAGTGATGTAAGTTCATTAACCAGGGATTCACCAAAATAGCAGATAAAGCTTTTACAGAGAAAAAATCCAACAACCGAAGCGCAGTTAAGTCGCAAGTGTAAGTTCTTATGAATGAATTCAATGGAATCTGGTCTGCCTGGGTTTTGTTAGCAGTGTCCGAAGGCTCCGGGTGGTCGAACTGGATCGTCCTGGGATGCTATCTTGTCGTGCTTGTCGGCGTGGGGATATATTTTGCAAAAAGGGAGAAATCCACCGATGATTTTTTCTTAGCAGGGCGACGAATTCCGTGGTGGGCGGCCGGGCTGAGTATCTTCGGGACTCAATTAAGTGCGATTACATATCTGGCCATGCCGGCAAGAGCTTACGCGACGGACTGGAGCCTGCTGCCGTTAAATATAGGAATACTGGTTATTGCGCCCATCGTGGTGTACGTGTACATTCCGCTATTCCGCAGACTCAATATCACTACTGCATACGAGTACCTTGAGAAACGGTTCCACGTGAGCATCCGGATCTTCGGGAGTTTATCTTTCATCACTTTTCAACTGGGTCGTATGGGCATTGTCATACTGCTGCCTGCTCTCGCTCTCTCGGCGGTTACAGGTGTTAACGTTTATCTGTGTATCGCACTAATAGGCGTGCTCAGCACGGTCTATACGGCACTCGGTGGAATGGAAGCTGTAATCTGGACGGATGTGTTGCAGGCAGTGGTTTTAATCGGGGGAGCTTTTGCCGCATTGGCAATAATTATAGGGGCACTGGATGGTGGATGGAGGGAATTTATTGTTACAGGAGTTGAAAACAATAAATTCACATTGTTTCATCCCGGCTGGGACTGGACCAGTGATACTATGATAGTAGTGGTCTTGGGAGCGCTTTTCACAAACTCGCTCGTTCCTTATACTACCGATCAGTCGGTCATTCAGCGCTACCTGACGACACCCGATCAAAAGCAGGCCGGCAAAGCCATATGGGTCAATGGGATACTGGCGGTCGTCGCCGGGATTCTGTTTCTTACTGTCGGAACCGCGCTTTTTGTATTTTACAGAGCTAATCCGGCGCGATTGTCTGCTCTGGAAACGACCGACCAGATTTTTGCTGTTTTCATCTGGCGAGAGATGCCCGCCGGCCTGTCCGGACTTGTTGTTGCCGGCGTATTTGCAGCCGCCATGTCGAGTCTCGACAGCAGCATACACTCGATATCCACTGCGGTAACGACGGATTTTGTGCAAAGGTTCAAACCCACTCTCATGCCGGAAACATATCTTGCTCTGGCTCGCGGTTTTACCGTGACTTTCGGAATGATTGGCACGGCTGCGGCCATGCTTATGGCTGCCGCTCAAGTCGAATATCTCTGGGATTTCTTCCTCGGCATAATGGGATTGTTCGGCGGCACGCTGGCGGGCTTGTTCATGCTGGCGATCCTGACCAGAAAGGTACACACCATCCATGCCTGGCTCGGCGCCGCAGCAAGTATAAGCGTACTTCTTTATGTCAAGCTGGCAACAGACCTGAGCGGCTTGTTGTATGGAGTTATCGGCGTGGCAACATGCTTTTTAATAGGTTTTTTATCGAGCCTAATCCGGCCGATCAAAGCGAAGATCCCTCCTGTATGTCTATCTCAATGATTTGATATGCTTACGATGCCGCAACTTATTTGAAGGCCCTCTAAAAGTGCCGAAAGATACATTAAGCGGCAAAGAACTCGAGTACGAAAAAACAAAAGAGGGCTATGAATCGCCTTCGGTCAGGGTAATCAACCGGTCGATTTCGATGTTCCGGAATATCTCTGTCTCTCCGCCAATCCAACGGACTTCCACGCGGTCGATCTTACTGTGGTTTCCCAAACCAAAATGGAGACGCATCCCGTAATGGCTTTGATAGCCCCGCCCACTATGGACTTCATCAATCAGGCTCATGTCCCCGGCGACGACTTTCACACAAGCACCGATGCCGTCGCGGTTGGTGCGGGTGCCGCGTAAACGGATTTGCAGCCAGTGGCCTTGAGAGGTTGAGTCATTACGCAGGATCGTAGGTTCACTGCGGCTGTTGAGGACCACAATATCAATGTCGCCATCATTGTCCAGGTCATCCAGACCGCACCCGCGACTGCTGCGCGCCACTTTGAGACCCTCTCCGCAATCCTGTGATATATCCACGAACTTGCCGTTTCCGGTATTCATCAAGACAAGATTGTGAGCGGCATAGCTTGTCCTTTGGTCCCACTGGGCAACGTTGTCATCCAGATGTCCTACGGCCACAAACAAATCGCGATCGCCGTCATTATCAAAGTCGGCAAAACCGTTTCCCCAGGTCACGTTACCGCCGGTGCCGGTTCCGGCTCCGCTGGTCAGGGTTTTATCTTCGAAAAATCCATCGCCTATATTTCGGTAGAGGTGGGCCATTTGATCCTGGTAGGAGGTGACATAGAAATCCGGGCGGCCGTCATTGTCATAGTCGGCGCAGTCCACACCCATGCTTCCCATCTCGTTGCCGTAGAGGTCATAGGCAATGCCGGCCAAAGTGCCGGACTCGGTAAAGATGCCGGCTCCGTTGTTGGCAAAGAGAAAATCAGGGGCATTATCATTGGCCACGAAGATATCGGTATCGCCGTCCTGGTCATAATCCGCACACACGGTTCCCATGCCCGAACCGGGAGTGTTTGCAATACCCGAGGCCAGACTTATATCGGTAAAGGTCCCGTCGCCGTTATTGCGGTACAAGGTGTCGGGAGTGAGGTCGTAGACCCGCGGCCCCACATAGGCCGGATAGCCGCGGGCCATACCCAATACATGGTTGTCATAGGTAAAGTGAATGTAGCTTGACGCGAAGAGATCCAGGTCGCCGTCACCTTCGATGTCAAGGAAGTTGGCTCCGGCGCCGACTTTGAATCCATTGGCGACTCCCGCCGCTTCGGTTACATTCGTAAAGGTTCCGTCGCCGTTGTTGCGGTAAAGAGCATTGGGCCCGAAGTTGGTAATGTAAACATCATGATCGCCGTCATTGTCATAATCTCCGACAGTGACCGCCAGGCCGTGACCGGTGTCGCCCAAACCACTTGTTTCTGTAACGTCGGTGAATCGCCAATTTCCCTCATTGCGGTACAACCGGTTGCGTGGCGGGGGGGAATATTGGCTTCCTCGCAGATTGCTGCCGGAAACGAGGTAGATGTCGATGTCACCATCCTGATCATAGTCAAACAGGGCCAGGCCCGCGGACATGGCCTCAACGATGTAACGCCTGCCGCTCGAACCGTCGACGTGCTTAAAGTCGATGCCGGTCTGCTCTGTGACATCTTGAAATTCAATCGCATGCCTGGGACGGGCTGGTACGATGGCAACTGACAGGCAGAGCAATAGAACGATAGCAGCGACCAGTATGGAACGGTGAAATGATGCTCGTATCATGGACGTTTCCCCTCGGCGGTTATCCGTTGCAGAACCTGTTGATAGGCCTGGTTATTTGGATCAAGGGCCACGGCACGCTGCAGGGCCTCGATGGCGCGGGCACGGTCACCGGTTACATCGCAGGCCCAGCCCAGGAGAAAATAGTGCGGAGCCGCCGGCTGGAGTTTCACGGCCTGAGCCGCCAGGTCACGGGCTTCGAGTTGTTTGGTTTTTGCCCGCAGGTAGAGCTGGGCAAGTTCCCGATACCCGGCAGCCTGAGTCGGGGCCATTGTTATGGCCTTGTGCAAGGCCTTTTCAGCCTGCTCGAATTGACCGAGTCGCGCTGCCAGCAGGCCGAGGTTAAGCTGGCAGGATATATTGTTAGGATCCAGACGTTTTATAATCCTGCATTCATCAAGGGCCTCCTGCACGTGCCCGGCGTCCGCGTGGAAGGACATGAGCGCATAGCGGTGCGCAACACTGTTCGGATCAAGTTCAATGGATTGCTTTAGCAGCCATTCCGTTGCTTGGTAATCATCTTTGGCCTGGTAGAGTCTACAGGCGTCTGAGCATAGTTTGGCCAAACACCGGGCATAAAAGTTGACTTCGGAATCGGGTTGACTAAGGTTTCGGACCACGGTCTCTTTCTTTGTCTCTCGCCATTGGGATTTGCCCTGTTGGAACTGCTTTAGATATGCGGCTGCCTTTTCACGATCCTTGAGCCTGGAATAAACTTGATACAGGCCATAACAGGCATGGGGGTTGTTCGGCTCCAGTTCCAGCATTTTCTGGTAGCAGCGTTCCCCATCCTCATATTGGCGCAGCTCCAAATGGACGGCACCCAGCAGTAAATAGTTGCCGGCATTGTCACCGCTGAGGAGAATTTCTTTTTCCAGCAACTGTTGAGCCTCCCGGTATTGACCGAGTTGCATCAGGGACCGCGCCAGGTTATTGTTTAGATTTGGCAGAGAAGGATTTATTTGTAGTGCCGTGCGCCACAATCGGATCGATGTTTCATAATCATCCGTTGCAAACGCAACCTTGGCCATGCGGTCGTAAACGTCGGCACGTTGGGCATTTTTCTCCAGGACCTGCTGCCAGACCTTCAAGGCCTGATCCGTCTGACCGCGATGCTGATAAAAATCACCCAGTAACACCAGGGGATTTTCGCTCTCGGGGAAATCGCTCAAAAGTCGTTGGGTAAGTTGTTGTTCTTTGATCCTTAAGGCCTTGAGCTGTGGATCTTCTGTAGATTCCGTTTGAGCCAAAGTCCCTACTAAAAGTACCGAGAGTACTGCCAGGATGAATCTCATGGTACTATTATATCCTGGTTTCGTTCATAGTTCAAGGTAATACTGGCCTGGCAGAACCACATTGATATTCACCGAGTTGGGGGAACTGACTTTATATATATTTTTTATGAATTGGAGGTAAATTAGACTAAAATGGGAGTGTAATTCGTTGTACCAGTGAGAAGACAAAATTTTTAGTATTGCCGAGACAATCGAGATATTAAGAGGAAAAGTAACATGAAAAAGATAACTGTAATTTTCGCGGTTTCTGCAGTAGTGATTTCAGGACTTTTCCTACTCTTCAATAATTCATCGGACCGGGACACGCCGATACCGGAACCAGCTCAATCTCAAATTCCGGCAAAAGTTGAATTTCCGCAGGAAGAGCCGGAGGAATTGGAAGCTGCGGAACCGGCGCAGCAGCCGGCAGTAGTCGATGATTTTCCAATCACAAAGGAGCAGTTCGAGAGTCTGCCGCAGGCCGAACAGAAAGAGATACTTGAGGAATTTGTTGCCGATTTCTGGCAGGGCGAGCTGGCCGCTCCGGAAGCGCCGGCTCCGGCGAGAAATTACATCTCTCTCGATATTTTCAATCGTCCCTATATGCAGACTATCACCGAGCGTGAATTCTTCGAATTATCGCCGGAGGACCAGGAAAAGGCCATGGCCGAGACAACCGAAACCCTTCGTGATATTCGCGCTCATGTCTTTGGTATTATTGATCAGGCCCGTCAGAGCATGGTCAATAATGACAATTTAAGCACAGAAGCAAATCTGATATATGGATTGGAAGTGGGCAGGGAATTAAGTTCAAACAAGGATGGCCTGATCATTACGCGCCTGGTTGGGATCGCATGTGAAAAGGTCGCCCTGAACGAGATGGTAAGTTTATATACCAAGTCGGGAGATTTTTCGAAAGTGCAAATCGCACAAGATCAGTTGCGGGATATTGAAATAGAAGTCGATGAACTACGCAAAAC
The DNA here is from genome assembly GCA_964530105.1 of uncultured Pirellulales bacterium. Lineage (GTDB taxonomy): Bacteria > Planctomycetota > Phycisphaerae > Sedimentisphaerales > Anaerobacaceae > JAFGPJ01. The sequence goes on from CAZHBL010000049.1 coordinate 9,793, forward strand.
AGCCATAGAAGCTGAAGCCAACAGATGATTCGCTATATCGTCAGCAAGCGATCCGGCCCCTCTCGGCATAAAAGCTTTACTGTGACATAAGAACAAAAGGCGGGGCGCTTGAAATGCGTATCAAGCGCCCCGATAAAGTCAAATGGATAGTGGTTTCAGTCAATCAAGCTCGATCTACGGTTCAGTCAGCGAATTATCCTTCAGCCAGTCTTCCTGTAATATGGCCAAATCCAGATCATCGACTTTGCAGTCACCATTGAGATCCCCGGGAAACGGCACGTAATCAGGCAGTGATTTGGCTGCCTCACAACCATTGTTATACACGTTGATCCTGACCGTGTCCGAACCGGTTTTGTCACCATCAGAGGCCTCCAGCTTCAAGACATACTCGCCCAGGGCCGACAGGGTAATACTCGTATCCTCGGCGCTCGGATCTGTAATCACGGCGTCAGGGCTGTTGGGATCATTGGGCTCACTGAACACCATCCACTGCATGGTATAAGCGTCGTTATCAGTAATAGTCGCGTCCAGATTCTTTATCCTGGTACCATCTTCTCCCAGCCAGGTAACTAAATCGGCTCCGGCGTCCACCTTAGGAGGCAGGTTGTCCGCAATAAAACTGAAGATAGGACCGACAATCGGATCATTAGGAGCGCCGATATAAGCATCGATTGCCCAATAGTAACGCGTCTTTGGCTGCGTTTGCACGACAACGGAGGTCACATTCTGATTGTTGACGACCTGGATGGATGCCGGGTCGGTAAACTGCGACAGTGCCATCAAGTCGTCGGTAAAGTAGACGTTAACAGATACCGGCTCACCGGGCACACACGGGTCGGGCAAAGTCCAACTCAACTCCAGGTCGCCTGATTTGCTAAGGCTGTCATCTGATGGGGATGGATTAAGAGGATGAACACCCCTTACCGATATGATGCCCGCTGATTCATCGGTAGTAACAACAACCTCGCCAACTCCGTCATAGGCTATGACAATACCGTCGTTAACAGCCGTATCCAGATAGGTTTGATTTGCCGGTGTATTCCGAAGTCTCATGAGACCACCCTTGAAATTTACAGTGGCATTACTGCCGGTATTCCTCAGACCCTGCGAATCAGTCCCTTCAAGGATGTTTATTGAGCCACCTTCCAGTGTAACAACGCCAACGCTAGTATCCAATGCCGTTTGGGCGACATGGAGGTTTTGACCGAGTATGTTGACCGTTCCATCTTCATAAACGGTAAGGGACCCTTCGCCCTGACGGCCTATATAAAGACGCTGCATGCAATTCAGCACACCGCCATTATAGACCTCTAAACTACCTAAGTCACCAGCGCCATAACCAATTATGAACCAATCGTAAACCGTTAGGACTCCTTCACCGAATATCCGCAACGGGCCTCCACCGAGATCAAGATTTTTTGCCTCAGCCCCCTCGAAATCAAGTTGGCACTCGTCTGGGGTGGTAAACTTTGCCTTGCCACCGCTTGTGGGCACGCCGTTGCTCCAGTTGCCGGCGTCGCTCCAGAGTTTCTTTCCGGGCGCCGGGATCCAATTGGTGTCCTGGGCTTCAAGCACGCCGGACAAACACATAACAATACCTGCACACAACAAAATTCCTATTCTCATGGAACGTCCTCCTACCAAAAAGGTAACAATTCATGGATATTTTGATAGTATAGGGCAACACGCCCGACATTAAATACCCAATTCTTAATCTTTATCCATATCATAACACAACGCCACTGTAATTCAAGCAAACAATCGCTGTTGTTTGTGCGTGTTTTCTCAACAGGCTGACGTAAATATTTAGATAGTAAAGAGTTATCCTGGCTTGCCGGGATTCCGAAGTTTCGCGTTTTGCGTTTTCATTTTTCGTTTGGTTGCGTTCAAAGGCCACGTTAGGTTTATTCGTGGTTCACCCCGAGAGATAGCTTGTCCCTTAGGGGGCAAAACCGTTATCTAATGGGGTAAATCCGCGGTTTACTATCGCGTGCGCATAAAAAAGGCCGGCCCCAACAACGTTGGAAGGCCGGCCCTTTAAAAAGGTTTTATAAAATTATCCGGCATCATTTTCTGCCGGTGAACGTTGCACATACCTCCAATAGCTTATTGGACCTCTGTTTCCGCAGCAGTCATAGGACAACCGGTCGAGCCGGCCGTTCCACAGCAACCCTGCGGGCCATCTTCAACACAACACGGCTTCGGGCACGGAATCGGACAAGGATTATCGCAGATTCCATCGGCGTTCCCGCCGGCACAGCACGGCTTCGGGCAGTCCATGCCGGAACCGTCTGTCGATGCCATCTGGGCGGCCATCATTTTTGGACATCCGGCCGAATCGGCCATCATCGGGCAGCAGCCGGCTGATGCCTGACAGGCTTTTGCCGGCGCTTGCGTATCGGCAGGTTTACTGTTGGCGTAGCCACTGAGCAGAACCGTTCCTGCTAAAAGAGCTGCTACTACACTTATAACTACAATTACATTCTTCGGATACTTAATACTCATTAAATGTTGCCTCCTAAAGTATTTACGTCGATATTTGAAATACAAAATCTACACCCTGCTACTAATGTATATTATACCATTTCAAAAGCGGCGGTGTTCATAAAAATACTCGTAAAATAAGAATATTAATACTTATTTTCGTCAAATCGGCGTGCATTCTTTAACCACGTTTATTTGATATTTCTCTTTGATCTCTGTTCCTTTATTGTTGATAAAATAGGTAAGAATTTTACGAAAAATCGACCAAAAGCGCAGGTAGCGCCGAACAAAAATAAAAAAGTTTAAATATTTTTTTATTCACTTCACAGCAAGCACTTACGGCGATAATCCCATCTACAATTTTGTAGTTTTTCGCATCAAACGCGCAGGTTCATTCAATTATAGGGGGCTGTCTTTTGGCCGGAGCCAAAAGACGAAAGCTCTAAATACTAATAACTAAATCCTAAACAAATCCAAAATCCTAATTTTCGAATGTTCCAAGCGTTTCGAATTTCAGATTTCTGTCATTAGTGCTTGTTTAGAAATTCGAGCTTAGAATTTAATATTTCCTCATCGGGGGGCGGTGTTATTAAGCTCAATCTATCCATCACGATAACGGTTCCGGACCGGCTGGGGCGGTTTTTCATTGCTCTGACGCTGTTTTACCGCCGGGTCCGCTACGGCTACCCCTTCCGCCGGATACCGCTTACTCAGGGAAAATACGCCATCGTTGATCCGGAAGATTTCGAGCGATTGAACAAGCACAAATGGCATGCTGTCAAGAGCGTCAACACTTTCTATGCCGTCCGTTGTGCCGGCTCAAGGAAAAGGAAAATCCGGATCAGGATGCACCGTGAAATAATCCACCCGCCCGGCCATCTCGTAGTGGACCACATTAATCACAACGGCTTAGACAATCGAAAAGCCAACATCCGGCCGGCAACTCGTTCGCAGAACAACTTCAACAGGTTAATCGTCAAAAGAGAGGATTCATCTTCAAAATACAAAGGTGTAAGCTGGCGTAAACGCAAAATGAGATGGCATGCACGGATACACGTTAACGGCGAATACAAATTTCTCGGCTATTTCAAAGACGAAATCCACGCCGCAAAAGCATACGACGAAGCCGCAAAGAAATATCATGGAGAATTCGCCGTTCTCAATTTCACGGAAACTGCCACAGAGAAATAATCAATTACAATCGTAAATCATAAATCGTAAATGATAATGGCCACAGAGCACACAGTTCATGCCATAGGTAAGAACACCGAGATAATAATTCATGTAGGGTGGGCCTCCCTAAGGGATGCCTTACGGTATCGGCCCACCGATCAAAGTTAAGTCGGGTAGGGTGTGCACTCCGTAAGTCCCGTAAGGGACGCCTTACGGCGGAGTCCCTAGGACTGCACACCGATGCTCTGGAAATAGGTAAGGTGTCACCCGAATTCCAGACCTGTTGAATTCCAGACCCCTTGGGTTCCTCGTAAATTAAAATGGCCCCTTTATTTTTCCCCAATCGTAAATAGCAAATCGAAAATCGTAAATGACAAAGGCTGTCCATAGTTTTTCTATCTTATGTAGGTATCTCTGTAACCAGACCTACTTCTTGGGCTATTGGAGTATATAAATCCACTTCGGTGGAAGGGGTGCTTATTGTAATAATCAACGAATAACGAGTTTCTTTTTCTACGAATCCTAAATGTTTTCGCTCCTTCCACCAACCCGTAACCGGAAAAACCGCTACCTGTCCGCATTGAGCTACTTCCTCAGCTGATGCAGTCCACCAATCACAGTGAATCGAGCCTTTTCTTCTTAAACGACCAATTGTCCAATCAATTGGATCTCTTGTGGATGGTCTATTGCCTAGCTGAAAATGCTCTTCTTCCCACTCTTGGCTGCTTATTCTTTGCCTAAATTGTTCTTCTGTTTCAGTAGGACCTCGCAATACAAAGCGTAAACCGTGTGAAGCGTATCGAAACTTTGTTCCCCAACCACGACCGGCAGGACTTGGCTCTATAAAATAAGAGAGTGTTATTTTAACAGTAACATCTTGATCATGTATTTCTCTAAGAGCGATGCTTGGCCAAGGGAGCGAATGAAGAATAAAATGATTGTTTTTAGCTTCTGTTCCTACACGTTTATATGGCTGAATAATGCCTTGATGGACAAGTGATACACAATTTTCGACTGTATATCTTGCTTTGTCTAAATCCGGAACACCATAACCGAAACAGCGAAGTCTTTTATGTCGTTCTGTTTCTAAGTTACCATGAATCTGGTTCTCCATTTCGTCTTTCCACTCTGCTGAATGAACAAGAAGCCCCCGGATTGTCTCTGGCCAGAGTTCCGGATAATCTGCCATAAGTATAGCCGCTAAACGAGCTGCTTGAGCGGTTGCTGCGCTTGTGTCGCTTAACAATGAAAGTAAGCTTCCAGTGGGATTGAGAGAAGTTGTTAAAAGTGCAAGGTCCTCACAGCCATCTACCCTTCCGGAAGGTGATTTTGCATAATTGCCACCTTCCATTACAATATCAGGCTTAACCGGCCATGACAGATCATCCCATGAAACTGAAGTCCGACTTGTAGGACATAAACCATCTCGTTGCGCAAGTGGTTGATATCCATCAAAATCTTCCGAGCGGATTTGTACTCTATCTGTAAATGCACCAACTGTTAACGCGTTCCAACTTTGTCCTGGATCTTCAATACTGCTTCCCAAATTGCTTTCTGGATACCTATAATTAGTATTTGTTGTGACATCTCGTATGTTACCGGCAGCTATAACATAAAGCCTCTGAAAGTCATCTATTTTTCCTGAGGCATGTTGGTCGATGGCACCTGACCATGAACTTGGTCGGCCATGATCGCGTCCCTCGTCATTTGCAGTTACCGGCATACATGCTACTCGTTGACGTTGTGGTGCTTGAATTTCGGCTTTTGCCAAACATTCCTGTGTAACATAACCCCAAGCTTCCTCTGTATGGGACTGGTTAGTATTAAGCATGCGAACAGATTCTAAGCGGTGCAAAAGGCTAATCTGTTGACTACCAGCTAATAGCTCAGGAAGCTTATCACCAAAGATAATCAATCCAGCCATTTCCGTTCCGTGTGATTTATTATTTTCTACTATTGACCATCCAAAATCATAAGCTTGTGCATCATCATCGGTGATAAGAGACCTTAAGAGAGGGTGTTCTATGTGAACTCCGTAATCCAATAAACAGACTGAAGGTGCATCCATATCAGGAGGAACCACTTGCTGTGAAAGGTTAAGAACAAATTCTCGTTGATCTCGAGGACTTAGACGAAGGAATTCTGTCGGAATTTCCTTTGCTTTTCTAAATTCAGCAAAACGGTCAAGTAAGGGTACAAAAACTTGTGTCCAATCCTGAGCCGATCCATGAGCTAAAAAAACGAGCCTTTCTGGAAATTTGATTGTATGTTGACTTAGGCGAAGGTTTGAATCTTCTACGGTTGCTACAAATGAAGCAAAAACTTCATCTGGATTTTCTGTTGGTGCAACACGTATCCATACTTCCCACCATATACATTCAGTATCTGAGCTTGGAAACAGGTTTTCATCATCTGTCCAGAAAGAACGAAAAATAGGAAACCTAATAACATTGATAGGTGCAATAAGGTCATTATTTCTTACTTTATTTTCATACTGTTCGATTTTCTTAATAAAGTTTGTTAGCTTTCCTTCCGGCACAAATATTGTTGCATGTAATTGATCGCCAATTCTTTTAACAGACAATAATTCTATAGGTGGTTTTAGTCTAAAATCTTGAAGGCTTTCAATTTTAAGTTTGTAATCTTGTTCTCCGATTATTTCTAAACATAAATCATGAATTGTATGTCCAGTTCTTTCCGCTATAGTATTTGCATCGCTTTCTGCTTGGTTGAGATCACTTCGCAGTCTTCTTGCATGCACTCGATGATCTCTCTGTGGAATTCGAAATTCACTACCACCACCACCCGGTGGTCTTGTGTAATTACGTTGCTCGCCTGGGGCATCAATGATAATGTGTTTGTGTTGAGGCATTTTATTTTCTCTCCCTCACTATGAATTCTATTTTGGACGACAACGTTGAACGAGTGACTGTTCAAGTTCAGCCGTTAGTATTTGTTTCCTTTCATGTAAAACTGAACTTTTAGCTGCATCCTCACAGGCCATTACAATATCGGCATGTGTCATGTGTTCAGCAGTTTCAAGAATAGCCTTCCAGCCAAGTCGTGTTATTGAAAAGTTGCTAAGGCGGTTTTCAATCAGTTGCCGAATCATCGGTGAAGTTGGCAGATTATATCTTAATGTGTCGTCGAAACGCCGAAATAGAGCATTGTCAAGGAAATCTTCAAGGTTGCTGGCCGCAATAATAATACTATCAGACTCATCCTGTTCGAGAAACACAA
>CAZHBL010000050.1:0-11013 GCA_964530105.1 uncultured Pirellulales bacterium
CGAAATCCTTCAGGACCTTATTCGTGACGTGCCCCATGTGAATGTCGCCGTTCGCGTAGGGCGGGCCGTCGTGCAGGATATACAGCGGGGCGCCGCTCCGAGCCTCTCGTATTGTACCGTAAATATTCTCCTTGGCCCATTGCTTGCGCATTTGCGGCTCGCGCTGGGTCAGGTTGGCCTTCATGGCAAAATCCGTCTTCGGCAGATTCAGCGTATCACGATACCCTTTGCTCTTCTTATCCGACATCTAAAATATCCTCAATATTAAGAAATATAAACCACGTAGCATAAACCTGTAATTCCCTGCTGTCAAGCCCGGCGGTGGTCTCATTTTCTCGCCAGCACGTTAATTCGCCGGAATGTCTCGAAATACGTGCCGTCATTTTGCAGCGTTTCTTTAACCATTCGTTCGACCACTGCATCCCGGAACCGCCGCCTGTCTTTCTCGGTAACATAGCCCAGGAACGGTACAAGACTCGGCTGGTCGATCCATTTCGTCATCGCTTCGGCACTGACAAAATGCGTATCTGCGTTTTCAATCCAAACTCTCTTTTCTGCAAAGGCGACTTCGTCCAGCAGAGCCTGATACTCATTAACCGCCGGCATGTACCAGGGCCAGTCAAATTCGCTGAAGCAGGGTTCGTATTCTCTTATCGACATCGCTTCTCTCAAAATCCTTATCAGGTTCGAGCAGTTCCCGCCGCCTGCAAATTGAAAGCGTGCCACACCTCGATTCTTCAGAGCTTTGAACACATTCCTGAGCAGTTTGCCGTGGTCCTTTATCCAATGAAGCGTCGCATTGGAAAAAACCAGGTCGAATTCAGATTCGAAATCGATCGCGTCGATATCGAGCAGCTCGAATCGCACATTAGCTCCGGCGTGGTCTTTTCGTGCCGTCTCAATCATACTTTCCGACGCATCGATACCCAGCACGAATCCATCCGGCACAAACTTTGCCAGCTCCGCTGTAAGGACGCCGTCCCCGCAGCCGAGGTCCAGAATCCTCTCGCCGCCTTTACATTGCAGCTCGGCAATCAGTTTCTTTCCCCACGCCTTTTGCTGACTCGAAGCCAGCTTATATTTCTCGCCGTCAAATTCGAATGCCATTTTTCTACTCCACAGCCGGTAAATTAAAAAAGCCTTCCGAAGTTCGCCGCTCCGGAAGGCTTTTGATTGCTGATTCAATAGCTTTCTCAGGGCAGCTTAAATTTCTCCGCAATAATTATGATAATCGCAATGTTCATAACCGGCAAAACCTTTCTATCGGGCCTTACGCCCGGTTTTGAATTTTCATGATATATACCACAATATTCGGCCAATGTCAAGCGCAAGTTTAAATAATAATGATGGTCTTTTTGTCTTCCGGCCGTCATCCTGGGCTATGTCGAAGGAGGGCACAGAGAAAAAGATCGTAAATCGGAAATATTAAATTATTTCCCTGGTCCACCGGTCAGAGCACGTGACATTCATTATAAATTGCTGAGCGGACCTGCGTCACTTCTGGTTTGCAGCATCGAATTCGATGATCACGGGATGATTGCTCAACATCAACGCGACCGCATTAACATTTGTCAGGGTCAGCGTCGGTGACGTGCCAGTCGTCGGGTCATAAACTTTGACCGCTGCATACGTCTCGCCCAGTTTTACCGTGACGTTGTCCGAACCGCCTGTAAACCTTTCACCCCAAATTACCAGCTCGAACTTGCCATCGCTCTTCCGGAGGAGCAAGTCATGAACGGTTGCCGGCTGGCCGGGAATGGAATAATTGACTTGCCCCGGAGAAAAGCCCGAACCGTTGTCGTCAAGAATGGTCGTAAGGTTGTGCAGGTAATGAGCGGCCTGCTTCGGAGTATAGTCGATTTTGTAGAAGGCATAGCGTTCATGTGCGGGTTCGTTGGAACGAGTTCTCAGGAGGTAGATGGCTGTGTAGCTCCATCCCCGCCTGAACTGGGATAAATACAGATTCATAAACAAGCGTGCCTGTATTTCCTCAGTTACGTCCCCTCCGACAGAATAGCCTGTCTCCGTAGTAACCCTCGGCAGCGTCATAAGCTGGGACTCGGAATAACCGGCGAAATGATTCCGCCATGTTGAGCCGTGGTTCCCATATAATCCGTCCACCGGACAGTCCGGGCCGGGACTGGCGCTAAGCCACGTCTGATTGTCATGCAGGCCTTGCCAGCTCGGATGAGTAATGTAGTTGTGACAGTTCGCGTAATCGGCATAAACAGTGCCATCCGGCATAAGTGTACCGGCGCCGTCCGGGATGGTCAAAAATTGCAGTCCGGCGTTATCCGTCTGCGCTCCGCTCTCACTTATGCTCCAGACAGGATAGTTTCTCAGAACAGGGTCGCTTTTCACAGCCTTGTACAAATCCCTGTGGAGCCTTGCCACGGGCAACCACGAGAGATTCCTTCCGCCCGCTTGACCTTGATAAGTGATACCCCAGTTGTTCGGCTCATTGTTGCCTTCCAGGGCAAGCAGGGCGCCGCCCGAAGCCAACTGTCCGGCGTCATTTAGGAGTCTGGCAATGTTCGTGCCGCCGCTTAGCAGGCCGTAACTGATTTTCGCGCCTGTTTGATTATGGAGATCGATCATGTCTTTCGCTGAAATGCGATCTTCAAGTCCACACCTGATCCAGCGTATGCCAGTGTAATTGAGAGCATTGATTGTTCCGGCCAAAGTCTCTCCGCGCCCCGTAATACTGGAACATACACCAATGCTGTCTAAGAAATCATTAGCGCTAACGGCATTGTGACGTTGAATCCGGCCGTCTTTTCCCCACGTGCCGGCAACTCGAACCGTCGCAAAGCCGGCTGTAACTACCGCCGCTCCGGACAGGCCGTGCTGCATAAATTCACGCCGCGTTATGTTTGACCCTTCTAACATAGTAAATCCTTCCTCATAAGATAAGTTGTGATGCTACTATTATAGGCAGGTCGCCAGCGTGAGTAAAACCAATTTCGCGTTCCCCACGCCTGAAATTTTATTGCCGCTAAGACCCTAAGACGCCAAAATATTTATACATAATTTTCTTATCAACATTAACCCCTTGGACACGCTGTAATAATAGATGAGCACCTGTAGAAAAGTTTACATACGCGGCGAAATCGGCGTTTTTCTTGAGATGGTTCCTCTCTGAGTGTTCGGATTTCGATTCATCGGCACGAATGTGGCGTTTTTTAGTACGGCAAAATAAATGAAAACGAGGCCCGGAGCATTGAAATTCGAACGGTATTTTGGTAATATAATATAAGTGCGTAGTGGAAAAGGCTTTTCCAAAAGTCTCGAAGGGGAAAAGCCGGGAAAATTGTTGGAGGACGTATCATGATAAGTCGCAAATCTTTAATTCTTCTATCGGTCACGGCTGCCTGTATTTCAGTGATGTTGTTGGTCGGTGTCGGTGCCCTCCGGTTCGCCGCGTTTGACAGGCATTCATCTCGTAAGCAGATTCAGGCCAGCCGGGATGTCCGGCTTTGGAATCACAAACCTGAAAGATTTGGCAAAATCAGGGTCCCCGCGGATGTTTCTATCGATCTTGCGAGTTCCTCGAAGCCTGGCGGTCCTGTGACGATTCTTATCTCGGCGTCGTCGCAGATTCCCGTACAGTCGGGAATCCTCACGCTGAAAGTACCGCAAATTGATGAAGTTCCCGCCGGGACGGAGGTGCTATGGTCGGGGACGCCGTCGGATTTCGTCGACGAGACGGCGGAGTTCGTTGTTGATGTCCTGCCGGAAGGCGAGTATCACTTCGGGGCAATTTTCGAATTCACGCCGGATCGTGAGAATGCTGAGAAGCTTTTCGCTTCGAAGTCGCTGTATCTGGACGTAAGGCCGGAGAAGATTCTTTCTTCCAATGTATCGTTCGACCAGATTAAACGGGTCGAGCTTTGGAATGAGCTGGAGCAGCGTGTCAGGACGGACTTGAAGCGGGATTCACGAGCCGTTGGTCTTACAGCGGCAGCTCGTGACATAAGGGCCGCAGAGACCCTAGATCACGATGTCATAGCCAAGAGGGTTGCAGCGCTAAAGGCATCCGATCCGGATGTAGCCCGCAGGATTATGGAAATGAACCGGGTCGAAACAATACCGGCAAGGGAATCTGAGTCCACTGAACAAAGTGAGCAATCACAGCATGATATACAGCACATGCGTGTTCGGAACCAAGCCGTTTTAGATCGTGCAGTGCCGATTCCCGATAGATACCGAGGCAGGTAAAACAAGCTAATCATGAGCAGATACTCCTGCTTTTGAAAGGACATAATCCATGAAAATACCATTTCGAAAAATAAAATACCCAATTATTTTGACGCTCATTCTTGTTTTTTTCGCCACAGATGTTCAGGCCGGACCAGACATAAGGATTACATTGGATAATCCCGAAAAATGGGACTATTATCCGAATGAGGATATCGTTGTTGGCTGCCATATAAAGAATATTGGCGATGAGGATGCGTTTGATTTTAAGGCTACACTCTTTGTTTCGACAGACACTACAATAACAGCGGGAGACTATCCTTTGGGATCAGCAGGTGGCACTGGCTCGCATCTTCCTGCTGGAGCTGGTTCACCATATCATTTCATTTCGGGGGAAGTCGAGAGTGGAGATCTTCCTCCGGGGGAATACTACCTTGGAATTCTTGTCACTTGTCCAGGTGACACCAACCTGGAAAATAATGTTGATTATGTCAGCACGCCTATCTCTTTCGATGGCTCAGATCTCATAGTGGAAAGTATAGAGCTAAGCGGCTTCAGTCATTCCGAGCCTGACGAAGTCTGGATTAACTATAGCATTAGGAACAATGGCGCAAAAGACTCACGCGCTTATGCAGTGAGATTCTATGCATCACAGGACTCTACGATTACAACAAATGATTATCGTCTTGAAGGTGTAACGCATAGTGGTTTACCGGCCGGTGAAGCTGAATCAGGAGGCTACAGACTTCAATTTGTTCGTATGCCTCGAGGTGATTATTATGTTGGAATAATAATAGTATGCCGGAGTGACATTGACGAGGCAAACAATCGCGGTTGTAGCAGCGAGACACTCTCGATAATTCCATCTCCAGACATCATTGTTCGAAACGTAGGGGCTGTGTCTGGAATTTACAAGCCCGGAGACTCAATTGATGTTTATAATGTCGTTCTTGAGAACGTCGGATATGGGCCTACAGAGAGTTATACTGTTGATTATTACGCGTCTACCGACGACAGTATTGGTTCGAACGATTATTACATAGGTAGTGCAACTGGTGGTTCTTTGGAAGTGGGCGAAAAAAACAGTCTTGATACAACATGTGAATTCCCCAGCGACATTCGAGAGGGCTATTACTATATAGGAGTGATTGTCACTTGCCCAGGTGATATCGATATGGGAAACAACAAAGGGGCGAATTCCACAAGTTCGGTTTGGGTAGGTCAGCTTATAGATATAGAAATCCAATCCGTGGAAGTCACACCGGGTGCATACCTACCGGACCAGGAGTATATTATTTACAGCCTTATTGAGAATGTTGGTGAACAGAGTGCAGATAACTATACTATTGATTATTACGCATCGACAGATGCCACTATTACTATAGATGATTACCATATAGGTTATGTCGAACGCGATGGTTTGGCGCCAAGTGAACAACACAGTTACGAGACAACATATCGGATACCTTTCAATATTGCTGCGGGCAATTACTATATAGGCGTGATAGTCACGTGTCCGAAAGAATATGACTTAGCGAATAATACCGGGTGCTCCGAAGAAACATTCGAGCTGGTCCTTTCGGGTGGTAACGTCTCCGGTCAAATGCTTTATCAAACCAGAGAATGGAATCAGTTACATCCTATAAGATATGCTTTGGTAGAGATTTATGGTGCCGATGATAATGAAGACCCTAATGACGATCGTGTGATTGGTAGGACGCATACGGATAAGGATGGCCATTATAACGTTGTCGTATTGAATTACGAGATGAGCAGTCAGAATATATACGTTAAAGTTTTTGCCGAAAGCCCCATCGGCGCTTATCCTGAAATTGAAGGAAAGGTGTGCAGTGTAAGAGACGATGTGTTCGATGAAATCTATTATATGAAAAGCGATCTTTATCCGCACCCCGGGAATGAGTCTGTAGTAGTCAATATGACCGCCGATAAATACGGCGGAGAATTTATGGTTTATGATTCCATAATGGAAAGCTTTCATAAGGCGAAAACGTTCTTTGATGTGAACATGCCCGAAATTACGACATTTTGGCCCTGCTCGGACGAGGTGTCGTATTTTGACCCGTGTGATCAGAGCATGTACGTTGCCCAGGGTGACAGGGGCGACCGGGACGTGATTATGCATGAATACGGTCATTTCATCGCTGATGTATACACTTTTGCACAGGGTTCCGTTGGCAACGATTCTACACACTTTTGGAACATGGACCTCCGACATAATCCTGGTAATCGAAGTGATGAAGATGCAAGAAATCTCGCGTTCCGTGAGGCCTGGGCAACGCTGTTCAGCATCGCTACACAGTACGGCGATACTGGTTATCCGTATTCCGGCGACACCAGGTATCAGGACTGGGATGAGGAAAGTGGAAATAGCCTTGAAGTCGATCTCGAAGAAGACACTTATGACCATTGCAAGCCAGGCGAGTTTTTCGAGAATATGAACTGCTGTGCATTATGGGATATTTTCGATGATAAAGATGATCGTTTCGATAATGATGATACACTAAGCGATACATCCCTTTCTAAAATTTGGACAATAGTACGAGATTCTCAACCTGATGACATCGTAGATTTCTGGAATAGCTGGTTTGTCAGTTATGATTACACGAGCGAAATAACGCGCATCTTCCAGGACCACGAGATGTCGTTCGTTAAGCCGAATATCCCTGTCTTCCCTTCTGGCCAGAACAATCCCCCTATAGCCGATGCAGGACGGGACCGGACATATTACCAGACCTGCGCCGAAGGGGGTTATGTACGTTTAAATGGTTTTGGATCTGTCGATCCGGATGGAGATAAACTGACATACGAATGGCGTCTCAACGGCAACAGAATCGCGACGGGGGTCTGCCCCAATCTTTATATGTTACCAGGAACCGTAACAATTACTTTAGCTGTTACTGATGGCCAGGAGTATGACTATGATTCTGTGAAAATCACAGTAATACCAACCAATCCCAATACATGGGAATAGTAAAAGTTTGCTTAATCTTGCCACAAAGCCGGTTATGGGGATTACGTGGTGCTTTGATTGCTTATTGCCCTGAGGCCGGGCTTGCCAAAAGGGGCAGGCTCTTCGCGGGAATGTCTGTGTAACTCAAGAACTAATTCCAATTGGTATAAAACAAAAGCCAACTGCCAGGTCGTTGTTATTACCTATCAGGCCGGCGAGAGTTCTTTCTTCAAATCCTTTTCGAGGCTGGTCAGAATCTCCGCAAGACACTTATCGAGTGCTTCGACGAGGGCTTCAGGTGTGTTGGATTGCAGTGGACAAGAGGCCCTGTATGTTTTTCCGAGGAGCACCGATTCGGCGGCAGGATTGTTGGCAATAAGAAAAGCACGCAACTCCATGACGGCACGCGGTGAAGATTTGTCGCGAACATCGGCATAAAGGGCAGTTATATTGGCCTCAAGCGTATGAGTGGATTCGATCCGGCTGCCGGGCACGAGGACTCTTCCACAGATTCCCGACCGGCACAGCCAATGCCGGGTTTTTTCACTCACCATGACGGCCGGCGAGATTAGAAATTGATTATAGAAGTCGGACTCATATTCATGCTCACCCCTGCGGTAGACGAAGCCTTTGCCGGCAAAAACCGAGTCGATAGTAAAGCGGCGCACATCGAGGATGACATGACTTTTAGCTTGTCCGGGCTCCGGCTGCCGGGCTGCATCGAGGATATATGTCCGTTTGCTATAAGACATCCGGCCACAGCCTGTGAGCATAATTGAGGTCACAATAAAAATCGAATAAACGTACAATTTGTACCTTCTACCAATCATTTCAACGCCTCCGATTTGGATGGTGGTTGGCTGAACAGCAACTCCGAGGGATATTCCTTCAGGCTGCCGGTCAGTTCTTTGATGTTATCCGATATTTCCCTGAAGTTGGCCAGTATGATTTCCAGTTCCGGCCTTTCATTTGCGATGAGCTTGTCTATACGAGACAATGCACTATTAATTCGGGCGACCATTTCGGGAATATTGCTCTGTGTTTCAGTTGGGCTGGAGAGCAGCTTTTGCAGGTCCTTATTTGTCTGGCGGACCTCGGTGATGAAACTCTGAAGCTGTTGGCTAAGCTCGGGCATGTTGGCGTCAACGACGGTCCGATCCATGGAAGCGAGGACATGATTGGCAGATGCGCTGAGCGTTTCGGTGTCAAGAGCGCGGACTTTGAGACGGGTTTCGCTCAAGAGGCCTATAGCTTGCTGACTCAATTCACCCATATTGGCGTCGTTGATAGCCTTATCGAGAGAGTCCAGAACTTTCTCCACGTCTATTTTCTTGAGCATGTCAAGAACACTATTGACGGAGTCTCTCAAGGTTGTCATATCGCTGGGGGCCGAAGGAATGTAAATGTGCTTGGGCTCCCATTCTATCTCGAACGCAGGGAATTCCTCAGGATTGAAATAGTCGGCCTGGAGGTAGGACTGACCGGTAAGTATGTTTGAGGTGATTTGAAAACGCAGGCCACGAGCGACCATCTGCAACAGCAACGCCCGCGACTGTTCCAAGTTGAGGCCTTGCCAACTTTCCCGAGGTGCGGAACCTACGACTATGACGCTTAGGCCGTATTTGGAGCCCTTTTGGATCCTTTGTATCATGTCTCCGTAGACCTTGGCGACGAAAGCGATCTTCTCGACCCGGCCGATATTAACCCCTTTCAACTCAATGGGTGAACCAACATTCAGTCCGCTGATGGCTTCATTGAAGTAGGTTTCGAAATATATCCTATCCTGAGCGAATAGCCCTGAGCCTAAAACCACGGCAGCGACGAAAATCAGGACCGTAGCGAGAATAACAAATACCCCTATCTTGAAGTAGTTTGGTTTCATGCTCATTTAATCAACCCATCCAATCATATTTTTGGCCAGTAGCAAGGTAATATGCCTTGCCCATGTCCTATGCTAAAAAATTTTACGCCTGACGATTAAAGAACTGCCGGACCCACGGATTGTCGCTGTGATCGCGCAGTTCGGCCGGTTTTCCGGTTGCAATGATTGTCTTAGTATTCTTATCGAGCATGACGACTCTATCGGCAACGGTGAAAATGCTCGACAGTTCATGCGTCACTATCACGAAGGTAATTCTTAAGCTGTGCGACAGCTTCAGAATCAGCTCATCGAGTTGCGCCGAGGTGATCGGGTCGAGGCCGGCCGACGGCTCATCGAGGAACAACACCTTCGGATCCAGGCTGAGGGCCCTTGCGATAGCGGCCCTTTTTCTCATTCCACCGCTAAGCTCAGCGGGCATTTTATAGGCCGAACCCTCAAGTCCGACGCTTTTGAGCTTCATCCGGGCGATCATCTCCATCGCATCCTTAGGCAGGTCGGTGAATTCTTCGAGGGCCAGGCAGAGGTTCTCCATCAGATTCATGGATCCGAAGAGCGCGCCGTTCTGGTAGGCTATGCCAATCTTTCTGAGGACGCTGAGCCGGTCGGAGCCCTGGGCGGTGATGATATCGGTGCCGTCGATGAGCACACTGCCGCCCAGCGGTTGCATCAGGCCGATCATGTGTTTGAGCAGCGTGCTCTTGCCGCATCCGGAACCGCCAAGGATGGTGAAGATTTCACCGGCCAGTATCTCGAAATCAACATTCCTCAGTACGATGTTGTTGTGGTAGCCGATCATGAGGTCTTTGACTCGAATTATAGGTTTAGCTTCCGGGCTCATTTTTTACTCAAATTTTTAGGAAGTAATAAAGGACGGCAAAAGCACCGTCGGCTACCACGATGGCAACAATACCACTGACAACGGCGCGGGTGGCCGAATCTCCGACGGCGCTGGGTCCGGTGCCGGTCCGGATACCTTGCAGGCAACCGATGCCGGCGATCAATGCTCCAAAAACAAATGTCTTGGCCAGACCTCCGCATAGATCGGTCATGGTGGCCGCCTGCTGGATCCGATGTAGATAGGTCACCGGTGGAGAGCCAAAAAACGACATCACCACCCCACAACCGATCAGACCGAAAAAATTGTTGAACATGGTCAGCAGTGGGATCACACAGATGGCGGCGATGAGCCTGGGGACTACGAGGAACCGGACGGGGTCCAGGCCCATGGTAGTCAGGGCATCGATTTCTTCGTTGATCTTCATAGTTCCGATCTCGGCGGCAAAGGCCGAGCCGCTGCGACTGGCCAGAACGAACGCCGTAATAAGGGGACCAAGTTCACGAAACAAGGCTAAGCAGACAAGATCCGTGACGAAGACTTGTGCACCGAACTTCTGCATGGAGACAGCAGATTGAAATGCCAGAATCAGCCCAATCAGAAAGCCCAGCAGGGCGGTGATACCAACAGCGTTTGCACCGGCCTTTTCGGCGATAAGAAAGGTGTCGCGCCAGCGGAGGGTGCGGGGGTGAATCAAGGTGGTCAGCAGCTTGACGAAGGCCTCGCCGATAAAGCTGATCTGGGCTTTGACATCCTGGAGCAAACGAGCGGTTTTTTCGCCGAGACTCTCGATGCGTTGAGCAAGCGATGCACGTTTTGGCGGCAACTCGGCTGCCCGTCCCGGATCGAAGAGGGTCATGAGTGACTGGAAGTCATGGCTAAGGCCGGTTATTTGGATTCGGCGGCTGTTCTGCTCCTGCGTTTGCTTAAGATTTGACAAAAGGCTGATTCCGGCGCCGTCGCAGTACTCGATTTGTGACGCGTCGACGAGGAGTTCCCGGGGCTTTGTCCCGGCGATAGTCTTGAAGATCTTTCGCCATAGGAACCCGGTGGTTTCGACGTCCAGCCGGCCTTTTATGACAAGACACACCCGGTCCTGGTCGAGTTCTTTCCAATCCACGGAGGCCG
>CAZHBL010000050.1:11113-16682 GCA_964530105.1 uncultured Pirellulales bacterium
CTGCGCGAGTTGAAATCGATTGAAGCCGCCCAGAAGTTAAGCAAGGATCCACATTTTGTCGATGGCATTCTCGCTCCGCTGAAAGACACAAAGAAAGGATTGGAACTCATTATCACTGAGCCACTCGAATCACTCGGGCGTACCCCCAAAGGTTTTGACCTCATGGTCAATCAATATATCGATCCGGCAGACCGGCGGGCGGGCTCTCCCGATCGTCGGAAGCTGGCCACCAAACTCGATTGTGATCCTGAGACGGCCAATCCCGTGCTGAAGAAGCTGCTCGACGAAATGACGCTCGAACTGTTTGGTGGAAGCCTTCTTACGCAAGCCGCTATGTCTTTCGTCCCCGGGCTGAGCGTGCCTGCCACGACAGTACAGATGAAAGAAATGATCGCCAAAAGCCCGCCGAGCGTAATCAATGATGAACTCGATGGGGAGCTTGAGGCCGCCGGTGTCGAAAAGTCTATCCGATCTCGATTCCACTACTCGACTGCGTTCACAACCATGCAGCGTCTACAGCTCATAGACCAATTCAGGGCACTGGACGGCGTCCAAAATCGGGCAGCTCTCATCGAGGGTGCAGCGGAGGCACGCACCGAGGTCGATGCTCTCTGTTCCATCCGTGAGGCCATGATGCTGGTTGACATTCGGGAAAGAAAGCCGATCCGGCAACTGAAGTTTATCGGATTGCCAATGGCAGTGCTCGATAATGGAACATATGTCCTGGTCTGCCCGTATGATTACGTCACCAATACCCAGGAGGTGGTTGACAGTGTGGGTGAATACCGGTCGTCCAATCCGAACGTCGATACGGTGCTCGTAACCGCCGGACGAGTGTCACCGGCCGCGCGTAAAACGATTGAGTCAGCCGGTATCAGGATCGTAGAGGAAGGAACGCCCGACTGGTGATTGGGTGGAACATGAGATTCGGCTTTGAGGATTTTCGCACCCAAAAACCCAGCCTGGATGATATGCCATTTCGCATTGCGTGTTGCGGATTGCAAAAGTCGATCGCAGTTGTTATCATACGGACCATTTACAATGGATAATATGAACAAGAATAAGGCTTTTCGCAAATGATAAAAACGCAAGAGATAAATATCAAAACAAAAGGTAACTGCGAGGTTGTTAATATTACCGATCAGGTCGGCGGGGCGGTGGTGCGGTCGGAAATCCAGGATGGTGCCGTGACGGTTTTTAATATCGGCTCGACGGCGGGAATTACGACGACCGAATATGAGCCGGGACTGGCGAACTACGATTTGAAGGCAGCGTTCGAGAAGATCGCTCCGGAGAACGGCCGATACGAGCACGAAGAAACGTGGCATGACGATAACGGACACGCCCATGTGCGGGCCTCGCTGCTGGGGCCTTCGCTGAGCGTGCCAATCGTCGCCGGCCGGCTCACGCTCGGGACCTGGCAGCAAATTATCCTCGTCGATTTCGATACCAGGCCCAGAACCAGAACCATCATCTGTCAAATCATCGGGGATTGAAACAATCTTATGAACCCGGAAAGATGAGGACAGCACTATCAGTACGATATTCCGTTCATTAAAATACAGAAATTACCGTTTGTTTTTTTACGGGCAGAGCCTTTCGCTGATCGGCACCTGGATGCAGAGACTCGCCGTGGGCTGGCTCGTTTATCGGCTAACTAATTCGGCGTTATGGCTGGGCGTCGTATCATTCGCAGGGCAGATTCCGTGCTTCTTTCTGACAGCGTTCGGCGGGGTTGCGGCAGATCGATATAATAAGCAAAGGCTGCTTATCATGACTCAAAGCCTGGCAATGGTGCAGGCGTTGATTTTGGCATTGCTGGTTCTGACGAACAAAGAGGCCGTCTGGCACTTGATCATTCTCAATATCTTTCTCGGCACCATTTATGCCTTTGATATGCCGACACGCCAGGCCTTCGTGGTCGAAATGGTAGATAAAAGAGAGGACCTGGGTAACGCCATCGCATTGAACTCGTCTATGGTAAACGTCGCCAGATTGCTTGGGCCTTCAGTAGCGGGACTCCTGGTGGCCACAGCAGGCGAAGGCGTGTGTTTTCTCGTAAATGCAGCAAGTTATTTCGCCGTCATTGTTTCTTTATTCCTGATGAGGGTCAATCCGGCAAAAGCCAGGCTGGAGAAAGCAACCGCCTGGCAGCAAATAAAGGGAGGGCTCCGCTACGCTTTCGGTTTTGCACCCATCAAGTATATCATATTACTACTGGCAGTGGTGAGCATAACGGGAATGCCGTACGTCGTGTTGATGCCCATCTTTGCCAGGGACATTCTTCATGGAGGCCCGAGCACGCTCGGATTCCTCATGGGTGCTTCAGGAGTCGGTGCTCTGGTAGGAGCCGGATATCTGGCCCGGCGAAAAACGGTTTTGGGGCTGGGGAAAGTTATAGCTTTGGCGGCATGTCTTTTTGGTGTTGGAATTATCGGCTTTTCTCTATCTACCTTGATGTGGATTTCCATACTTTTTGTCCTGCTGACCGGTCTTGGGATGATGATACTAATGGCTTCGGCCAATACGATTTTACAGACCATTGTCGAAGATGACATGCGAGGGCGGGTCATGAGTTTCTACGTAACGGCTTTTTTGGGGGTTGCTCCATTCGGCAGCCTGCTGGCGGGAACCCTGGCACACAGGATTGGAGCGACGCACACGCTATTGATAGGCGGCGTATGCTGTATTCTGGGTTCGGTTTTATTTGCAATAAAGCTGCCGTCGATCAGAAGGATAGCCCGCCCCGTATATGTAAAGAAAGGCATCATCCCTCAGGTTGCCACAGGGATCCAAACCGCAGCCGAGCTGAGTATGCCGCCTGAGGATGGCCTTTAGGATTTGAAGGAGACAGAAAATCGAATTTCAAGCCATACTTTTCGACCTTGACGGCACACTTTTAGACACGCTGACCGATATTGCATGCGCCGCGAATGCGGGGCTAAGTGAATTGGGCTTTCCGACACATCCGGTTGAAAGTTACCGGCGTTTTGTCGGCGATGGCGCCGGCTGCCTGGCCCGGCGGGTCCTGCCAGAAGACCACCATGATGACGAAACGGTAGAACGATGCAGAGAAATAATTGCTGCCCAGTACACAAAATGCTGGGCGGACAATACGAAGCCTTATCACGGCGTACCGGAATTGCTGGCCGAGCTACAGGCACGCGGCGTTCCGATGGCCGTGCTGTCTAACAAGCCTCATGAAGCGACACGGACCGTAGTCGAGGGATATTTCCCGGACCATTATTTTCAGGTTGTTCGCGGTTCTTTGCCGTCGGTTCCCATAAAGCCCGACCCGGCCGGGGCGCTCCAGATTGCCGAGGAGCTTGATATTCTGCCCGGGAGGTTTGTCTATCTCGGCGATACGGACACCGATATGCGCACGGCCGTAGCTGCCGGTATGTTTCCGGCCGGGGCGCTCTGGGGTTTCCGCACCGCTGAGGAACTATCTGCAAACGGAGCGAAAGTACTCGTAAAAACTCCGCAGGAGGTCTTAAATCTGTTCGACAGGGCATAGTCAAACGGTCGTTAGGCAATATTTTATAACTGCCTGCTGTCCTGCAATTGACTGTTATTTGGGAATTCGGGTTTCAAAAGATACATTTTTCCTGCAACATAAAAGGAAGGTATTGTGTATAATGCCGAGATTGGTGTATTATATATGGAAAAAAAGCAACTTTAGGAAAGATTAAATGGAAAACCATCGCAAGAGCAAAATTAAAAGGAGCCGAAAGAGCGGCTTTCGGGCGCGTATGAAAACGAAAGACGGACGCAAGGCCTTGAGCAATAAGCGGCGTGCAGGACGCTCGGTCAATGTTTCTCAAAAGGTATAATCAGACGCCGGAAAACATAATAAACGGCAGGATGGAAAGGTAAAGCAATGGCTCGTCCAAATATCGGCTTGTTAATTATGTTTTGTAGCTGCCTTGTCTTGAGCGCTCAGGATAAGCAGGCGGAGAATCCGGCAGTGAGGTGGGAAGAGACGATCCGCCAGTTCGAGCAGTGGGACAGGAAAAATACATTCCCTTCGGATGCGGTGTTGTTTGTGGGCAGTTCGAGCATTCGGCTGTGGCCGACCCGCGAGTGTTTCGAAGGATTGCCCGTGATCAATCGCGGATTTGGCGGCTCGCAAATCTCGGAAGTCAATTATTTTGCCGGGCGGATCGTGCTGTGTTACAAGCCGAAGGTGATTGTGTTTTACGCCGGCGATAACGACGTGGCGGCGGGCAAGAACGCCCGGCGTGTGTTTGACGACTATAAGAAATTCGTAAAGCTGGTCCACGCCGGGCTGCCGGAGACCCGGATAATTTATGTGGGTATCAAACCGAGCCGGAGCCGATGGGCTCTCTGGCCCGTTATGAATGAAGCGAACATGATGATTAAGGGTTTTTCCGAGAAGGATGGCCGGCTGTTCTACTTCGATTCGGCAATGCCGCTGCTAAGCAGCGACGGCAAGCCGAACGTCGAATTCTTTCTGAAAGACCAACTGCATCTGAACGACAAAGGATATGAAGTGTGGACCAAACTGTTGCGGCCGATTATCGAAAAAGCGTTTAAGGCAAACAACAGTCAGTAACATGTTATTTGTAGAGTTGTCAGGCTTAGCACTTCGACCTTGCTCAGGGCAAGCTGCGTGAAGTATCTGGCTATCGATGGTTTAAGATTCTTCACTGTGCTTCGCTCTCCCTAAGGGACGCCTTACGGTGCGTTCAGAATGACAAATCAGCATTAATTCTGTTACAGACTACAAATAAGAGGCGGTAAACTCATACTGCGGGCAGCAGCTTAAAGCGAAGCTTTGGATTATGTGGCCGAATGAGTAACTTGCCTCGATAATCGATTTTAAG
Source organism: uncultured Pirellulales bacterium (assembly GCA_964530105.1). Lineage (GTDB taxonomy): Bacteria > Planctomycetota > Phycisphaerae > Sedimentisphaerales > Anaerobacaceae > JAFGPJ01. The sequence continues at coordinate 15,961 of CAZHBL010000050.1, forward strand.
AAAGACTCGAAATTTGGCTTGACATTAGTGTTTTGAAGGCATAATATTGGGTGGATTTCTCCACTGCGTATTTAGCCTTTTAAGGTGTATGGCTATATGAACGTGATTTGTCGAAAAACAGTTCTTATAATAGCGGCGTTGCTCACCGTTTATTTTGTAGGCGGTTGCGGCGGGCAGAACCTGGCAGGCGGGAGGGGGCAGGATTTTGCATCCACGGCAGAATTGGGCGCCACAATCGGCTCATTAGTCGAGGTCTTGGCCCCTGAACCTGTTCCCGTCGAAGGATTCGGTCTGGTAGTGGGACTTGGAACGACCGGTTCTGCCGAATGCCCACCACAGATAAGGGACTATCTTAGACAATATATTCTAAGGCAACTGCCCACGAAGACCAGGCTGAACGTCAATGAATTCATTAACAGTCCCGATACCGCAGTAGTCTCGGTTCAGGGGGTGATACCGGCAATTGCTTCGAAAAACCAGTACTTCGACGTTAGAGTAACAGCACTGCCGAGCACACAGACAACTTCTCTTGATGGCGGTCAGCTCTTTACGACCGAACTGAAGAGGTTGGGAAGCTTTGGAGTTAATACAAGAATTTTGGCTGATGTGGAAGGGCCGGTCTATATAGACAAGATTGACGATTCAGGAATCAATAAAAAGACCGGGTATATCCTGGCCGGCGGAAAGGTTCTTGATGAGTACGTGATTATTCTCTCGCTCCT
>CAZHBL010000051.1:0-16538 GCA_964530105.1 uncultured Pirellulales bacterium
CCATGCCCCGCCGATTTTGTTGCCGGCGATGTCGGCGAGCCAGCGGTAGTTTACGAATCCCTCATAAGGCTGAACGAACCCGAATCTCTGAGTATTCCGGCCGCGGGTCTCCGTGCCGACCCAGACCTTATCGAACAGCTCCGGCAGCGTTTTCGTATCATAACCGAACAGATGAAACCGGTCATACCACTGGGGGAATTTGACAATCATGGTGATATCGGGATTGACCTGTTTCGCCGGCCCGATGAATACGGATTTTGCAAGCTCGGTCAGCAACTCCCGGCGGTACTGGCCCCAGGAACAATCGCCTTTTGCTGCTTTCGATTCGTCACTGATGTCACCGGTGCAGAGAAAGTCGTCCACGATTAAGGAATCGAAGATACCCGCGGCCATGCGGATGACCTTTTCGAGGTCCCGCTGGGTTTTTTCGTTCTGCCAGTTGAACCAGCCGAGCGGACCTTTCTGCCGGACGCCGAAATCGCCGCCGGGAACGGTCGCTATGCCGCCGACGATCTCGATGTTCATATCTTTCAGCCAGTTGCGGGTGAAGATTAAATGCTCGGGTGAGACGACATGGCCGCCTCGATAGACTTCAAGATAGAGCTTTGTGATGCCCATTCGCCGGATGGTTTGAAGGGCCTTTGTTCGAACAGCCGGGTCGGTCGCGAGCTGCTCGACTTCTCGTGAGGTGACATAGGATGCCAAACGCAAATCGTTAATCCGTGCTTGGGCTTTATCCTGTTGTGTCTGAGCGGTGGCATGCCCGGGCCTGGCCATTGCAGTCAATGCTATTGTAACAATCAATACTATGTGTTTCATTAGTTTACCTGCCGGACGGGCTTCTGGTCAGCATGTCTGTTTTTCCTGCAATCAAATCGGCTATAGCACGTGTGTAGCCGAATCTCTGCAGAAGTATCTTTACCACGGCGGTAATCGGGACGGCCAGGAACATCCCGATAATCCCCCAGATTGTCCCGAAGAAAATCAAAGATAAGAGCACCACAACCGGATGCAGATCGAGAGACTCGCCCATCATTTTGGGTTGGATAAGATTGCCGATTACAAACTGGATGCTGCCGGGAATTACCAGGACCAGGACCTTCGATATAATGCCGAGCTGGGGATCAATCAGAGCCACGGGCAGAGGCAGTAACGTCGCGATGACCGAGCCGATGCTGGGAATGAAATTCAACAGGAACGCCAGAAATCCGAACATCCAGCCGAACTCGACTTTCAGCACCGTCAGCACGAGTCCCACGAGAATGCCTGTAATCCCGGAGGTCAGCATCATCGTCAGCACGTACCGCTTTATACGTGACTCGACCTCCCACCACAAGCTGCCCGGTGGGGCTTTGTATGTGCCCTTTCCGGTTAACATGAAGATCATAAAGATCACGACGAGCAGGCCGTTGGAAATCACACCCATGATACTACTTGCTGTATCGGTGAGCACCCTTCTGATAGTATTGATAGGAACGCGAATCAGTGGTTCGGAGGGCCTTTGAACCGGCTCGTTGGGATCGAAGACCTGATTGTTAGGATCGCGGATCGGCTCATTAGGGTCCGTATACCATTCGGGGGGAAGCAGGCCTCGCGTTTTGACAAGCAGTTGCCTGAACTGTTTTTCATAGTCGTCTTTACTCTCGACAATCTGGTTTACAGCGGCTGTGACGAGCAAAGCCCCCAGGATAAGAAGCGCACAACCGACGGCGACCGTTGTTAGGATTGCTGTACGGCGTGGAATGCGAAGCAGCTTCATCTGAACGTCGATAGCAGGAATCAGGCAGAGCGTCAGAAAAATAGCCAGAACAAACGGAATCAGCACTGAGGCAAAGAAATACAACGCCGCGGTGATGCCCAGTGCCGTCAGAAACAACAGGCATATCGTTTGGATGCGTTGTTCGTAATTTCCACGGTCTTTTGCCATTTTCGTCTTGACCAAAGATTCAGCGAAACAATGCGAGCCGGACAGTATGCAATGCACACCTTAATAAAACTTCGCAGCGATATCTTAATAATCCTACAGAATACCGGAATCTTCACCGCATTGCAACAACCTGAAAATAGCTTTTCAAAGATCATGCCGCCAAAGCAAGCTTTACTCTACGATACCAAAACCCCTTTGGGCAACACGCCCTTAATCAAAAAGACTACAAGCTTCGATTGAATACAGAGCGTGTTTTTACTTCGGATACGAATTCTCCGCGGCGACCTAGGCCCATGATTCCGCCGGGGCGTCTCGGGCCCAGAGTTTCAACATACACAGGCTGGGGGACTTCTTCGTCGGCAGCCGTTTTTAGATTGAAAAATCCTCCTTTACTAGATATATTTCAGCGATGGATATTTTGAGAACCATCTTCGATATTTCGCCTTTCAACTGGTCGGAGATTTTCTGTGCAATGATCGCCGGGGCTATTATCGGCTTCGAGAGGCAGATATCGGGCAAACCCATCGGCATCCGGACGAGCATCCTGATCTGCATCAGCACTTATGCTTTCACGACTTTCTCCGGTATCAACAACGAGCCGACCCTGGATCTTCGCGTCATCGGTCAGATCATCACGGGCATCGGATTCCTCGGCGCCGGCGTCATCCTCTCACGCAACGGCATCGTAATAGGTGTTACCTCCGCCTCATGCATCTGGATACTGGCCGCCATCGGCATTACGATAGGAACCAACCATCACATCACCGGCGTGAAGTTATCGATTCTCGCGGTCCTGATACTCACGGGAGTGGACACTGCCGAGAAGAAGATAAAGTTCCTGAGCAAGGGCATGCATAAGAAATACGTTAAAGAGCAGAATTGAAGCGCCTCTTTCAACCGGCTCCCAGATGCACTCGGTGACCAATAATCCCTCAACAGCCAATCCGCATCCGGACAAATATCCCCCGTATGAATTATTCGTTCACGCTTTCATTTCTGCGACGGACAGGCGGTTTTAAAAGAATTGGTCCCTACGGTTTTTTCCTTAAGTAACGTTGTCTGATTATATCTGGCTTTTGTGAAAATTCTTATTCCTGAGTCAAGCAGAGTATTTCAGATGCGAGGGTTGCATTTTAAACATCGATATAGGCATCTCTAACTGGATTCACAAGTTCCTTTCCCAAGACGTTTGATAAAAGACGCCATTCTTTGTCATTGTTGGCTGCAAAGCAATCCATGCTCAGGCCGTCTACAGCAATCAGACTATCGCCCAATTTAGGGCAATTACGGCTGTCACAAAGATACTTTGAATTATTTTCTGCTTCATCAATAATCCGCTTCGTTTCTTTTAGTTCCTTTGAAGCATTATCTCCAAGGTTTTCGATGGCAACTCTAATATCGCTGAAGTAATTCTTGTTTTTCTCATAGAATTTATGGGTCTTGCATTCAATGTTATTCGGTTTACATATAGGGATTGATAAATCTATTCTCTCACCGGCCAGTTGTTTGGGTTGCTCGGCTGCTCTCATGCATCCGGTTCCATTATATTCGTGTGTAATGCTGAACTCCCACCAAGCATAGGCTCCGAGTACTGCATTCCTGATATGATTTCTTAGTCGAATAAGTTGAGCTGTAGGTGACAGATCCTCGTTTATTCTTGAGAGAAATGACTCAATTGCTTGAAAGCATGTAGTTAGTCGACGTTGGTGCATCGGGTGTGAGCCAAGTCTATCATTTATGTAGCCAATCACTTCATCTGTGCGATTGACATTCTGTGAAGCGGAATATACATAATACAAACGTTGAAGCCAGGCACGTTTGAACTCAAGTTTGGCATAGCTTGACGTTGATTTAAAGCGGAAGTTCTTTAATCCCTCCTCCACTACTTGTGCCTTTTTCTTAGCTTTGCACCTCTCGATTTGTATAGATGTGTCGATATGTACTGTTCTGATTATTTTATCTTTAGTCAATTGCTTCAGGACTTTATCAGTAGCCGTCATTGTCATTCTCTACTTCGCTCAAAAAGGCTAAAGGACTAAAACCTTCTGCGATAAACCGTCTGCGGATTACATCCAGATGGGCTTGAGAAAGCACATTGTTTTCCAAATCCATTATCACCTCTCTTATAGCGGATAACTGTGTTTTATTAAAAGATTCTACGCTCAATACGGCGCTTTCAAGTACAGCTAATATTTCTTGATGGAATTGAGTAGCAGTTGCCGCACTTTCCCAAAGCTGCAAGACAATACCACGTAACGACTCCACGTCGATTGTAGACTCTATTAAGTCGTCAGGATTGTAGCTGTCAATAATTGCCTTGGCGCGTTTTAGTAAAGACCCGTCTAGCTTTCCTCTTGCAGATTTCCCGTTCTCAGTTAGGGGTATTCTCACCTTTTGTGGTACGTCTGGATTTGCGCCAACTGTAACGTTTGGACCATATTGGTTCAGAATTGATGAACCAGATTCCGTAACATTCTTGGATTCTAGACTACTCGTGCCTGTATACGCGATCAGTTCGTGGAAGTCTCCGGACGAGGCCTCATCAATACCGGTCATTGTATGTCGAATGGTCATACTTATTTCTCCAAGAAAGCTTTAGTTGATTCTTCAATTTGTTTTTCCGAAATATCGAGAAATTCTTCTATAGCAGTTTTTTCGGGATTAAGCCACCAGTAATCAATATCTATTGATAGGCCGGCGAGTGGATCTCTCTCACGTTGTTTCTTACGTTTCAATTGTCCAATCAGAGCTTCGCGTTGTCCCTCTTTGAGTAAGCGAGGAGCCATTGTTAAGCGTGGATCAAGGGATAGCGGTGCATCTATCTTGAAAGTGGGTGAAATTGAGAACCGTAAACCTTCTGATCGTTCTTTATTTTCCAAAACACTTGTGAGGTCATAGCTCCTCGGTGTCATCTGACCTGAACTTCTTGGGGGCCAATTGTCCAATGGTGCTTTTTTGACTGAGAGGGCCTCGGCGTCTTCTATTGAGTCAGTTGGGAGAATATATCGCCTTCTATTGCCTAATCTTGTTGTCTTTCTAATATCGAATTTGGAGATCACAGTGTCGAATGCGTATTTAGAAATATCCTCAAATGGACAATCGACACCCGCAGGATTTTGGTCTAAGCAAAACCTGTAAGCATCGAAGACGAGAGTTAGGTCCATGTCCGGGCATTTCATTCTTGCCCCTTGAGGTCGCATTTCTTCTGGCATCCAAATGCTATTCTTGCTGATATTAGGTAGTGCTTCTTCCAGGATGACCATAGCATCACCACACCTATCAAGATAGCGGTAGCCTCGTTCATACCGAGCTTCAAAAATATTCTGAATTAACCTTGGTTTGATTTTTGCCATGAGACACCATAACTAATAGCAGTATTCCGTTTTTATCGATATCGCTTAACCGATGCATTATATTTTATGGGCCCTTCATGTTGTCTCTCCCACCTGCTCGCATCTGCTTTGTTCATAAGAACTTATCGGCATATTACGTCCATGAGATGAGCTAAAATAAAAGACGATATATTCTCATTGTTAGCTTTAACATAACAACTTAACTATATCATAATAAGTTGCCAAGAAAAAACAAGCTTTTTTATGATAGTTTCATTGCCGCGACGAGCTGGCGGGTTTGGGGGGATTGGTTTTGGTGGGCCTGCTTGAAAGCGGTGGCCTGGGCCTGGTTCTGCTTTTTGAATTGTTCGTTGCCGGCGATGATTTCTTTCAGGGCATTGGATTTTCCCCTGGCTTGCTTTAAGAAACCAACGGTTCGTGTTCCGTAAACGCCGCCCAGCAGGGCACAGATTCCGATACCCATCTCCAGCATAGAATCGGCCACCTGCCAGGGGTCCGGCCGCTCGGTGCTTTCCTGCAGAGCCGTGCCGGCAAGCTGGAAGTTCGACTCGGCGAGAATATCCTCGGCGTTCTCGGCCGGCGGAAATTCTTTCGGCAGCCCGCAGTAGGTGCTAAACGCCCGGCTCTGTACCTCGCCGAGCTGCGTCAGGGCTTGAAGTGCCGGTGATGTATCTTCGGTCCTGGCCGTCTCGGCGGTGACAATTGCCGTGCGGTTATGCAGCCAAGCGTTTTGCTTCTGAGCCTCGCTCGGTGCGAACCGAAGGCTATCGCATCCTGCCAACAAAAGGCACATACATGCATAGATGAAAATTATGGTTTTGGGCGACGTTGATTTCTTACATTTTTCTTTCATTGTTTCTCTCCTTTGTTTCTGGTTGACCTTACTGGTTTTTCGCTATAATACAGATGAACGAGACATAATGATTTCCGAGAGCAGAGAAAATATTCGATGATGGACACAGCCAGAACATTCAAACCGAAAACGATACTGTTATGGCGGCAGGCGGCGGAGGACCCCGAAGCCCGGCGAATATTGAAATTGTTCCCATCCGCTCAGGTCCGGCTGATAGAGCGGCAACGTATGGTTTTTTCTCCGGATATATCACCGTCTCAGGCACTGCTCGCCGGCAAGAGGACTCTGATGATCGGCCGGACGTCGTCTTTTGTAGGGCGTTTCGACGGCAGGCTCGGTCCGAATGTCCGCTGCTGTCCTTATTACAAGCTCGTTCCGCTCTCAAATGGATGCCCTTACTTGTGCACATATTGCTATCTGGCGTTTGTCTATCGCAACTATACTCCGTTTATCAAAATCAACATCAACTACGACACGATGTTCAAGCAGATCCGAAAGGCCCTCACCGGAACCGGCGGCAAAGTCAGCTTCAATATGGGCGAAATGCTTGACAGCCTCGCACTCGATCACATCACTAATCTCACAACAATGCTGGTTCCGTTTTTTGCCGGATTGTCACGCGGCTTTCTGATGCTGCTGACCAAGAGCAGCAACTTCGACAACCTGCTTTCCGTCGAGCCTAATGACCGAACGGTCGTATCCTGGAGTCTGAACAGCCAGCAGATTATCGGGCAGCATGAGTTAGGCACAGCCGGCCTTTCCGAGCGTATCGAGGCAGCTATGAAATGCCAACAGCATGGTTATAGAATACGGATTCGTATCGATCCGGGCATCCTCTATCCGGACTGGCAGGCGGACTATGCTGACTTGATTGAGAAAACATTAACCATCGTAAGGCCTGAAAATATTACGCTCGGCATGCTGCGACTGCTGCCCGGCCATTTCCGCCTGGCCGCCGGTGCTTATGGCAATCGTGCCGGCAAGCTCCTGAGTCATAACTTTGTCAGAGGAGCCTCAGACAACAAACTCCGCTATCCGCCAAAACAACGCGTCGAATTCTACACCCACCTAATCGACGTGATTCGCAGCTTCGATAAGGATGTCTCTATCAGCCTGTGCAGGGAAACTCCAGAAATCTGGAGTATATTCAAAGACCGCTGTAAAGCAGGAAAATGCAACTGCATAAACTGGTAATGTGTGGCGATCAAAATGTCTCCTCATTTTTCGCAGCACGTTTCTCAATGGCCTGCAGGCGGTATTCGTGGGAGATGCTTTTGGTCCAGAGCGATTCGAGTTTTTGCTCAATGCTGTTTTGCGATTGCAGCAGCATGCTAACATCCCGCTGTAACATGTCGAGCTGCCGCTGCAGATTGAGCCAGCTTCCGACTATCAGCGAAGCCAGCAATACTAGTTGGATGATTACTGAGAGATTTATCTGCCGGTTCAATCGCCATGATTTGGCATTTCCTGGAGTCATGATTTACCTTGTATTAGTATGGCCGATGATATTTATAATCTGCTGCCAAGATCCTTCGCTTCGCTCAGGATGACAGAAAGTGATTCTATGGTTTTACATGGAAGATGTTTTTGTCGCCGACCCTGGCCATCACGGCGTATGTCCCTGTCGGCAACGTTCCGGTTTGTGTGAACGATTCGGCCAGGTTTACCGCCTTTGTTTGCTGGCCTATTTCTGTTGGCTCCGAGCCGGCATCGTTAATCACCACCACCACGACGTTATAGACATTGTAGGACGAGTTGCTCTTGACCTTTATGGCCCATGCCGTGGCTCTTGCTCCGGGTGAAGTTACAACAGCAATCTCGCCTGTTCTCTGTGAGCCTGTTCGGCACAGACGATCCAGCACTTGTTGACGATTCACAATATTTGCTGTATTGCTCATGTGTACTGATTCCTTTGTCGAACGATTTTTAGGTTTGTGCACTGCTTTGTAAAATCCATCTGCACTCTTACGATCCGGCTTATGCTGCGGTTGTCGCATCGGCATGACAGAAGGTCCCGGCTTTCGGGGCTTGTGCTGACTGTGTCACCGAGTTTGTAATCGAACATCAGGCTCGGCGTCTGGATATCGAAGGTCTCGATGACCTCTGAAGATATCGCTGCCGTCTGACGGACAAATTCGTACAAGGCAACCGAATCATCTACTTCATCGGGCTTGCCGAACATTTGACTGGTTGCTTCGGTGAGGATACTCTGGTCCGAGACCTTGCGATACTTGAACTGCCTGGGCAGCGTTATGACATGCTCGACGACCGGAGCTGTCGAATTGACCGGGCCATTGGTAACCGCCGCGGTCAACCGCTCATCGCTGACGACCGAAGCGGTGATTCGGAATCTCAGAGAACCTTCCAGAGCCGAGGCCCAGGTATCCATATCGAGCCGGTCACTGCTGAGCCATACGCCGCATTCGTCGAGCAGGATATTGAACGCATGAAGGTACTGCCACCAGCTTTGGCCGCCATTGTACGATACCTGTAGAAAATAGCTGAGCGAGTGCCCCTGAACATCGGTAGTCAGGGCTGGCCAAAAGCGTCTGTGTCGATGAACGAAATTGCCGCTTTGGAAGATTTGCGAAAAGTCAAACGCATCTGACTGATTATAAGGAGGCCCGCTGTATTGGCCCGCTTCGTTCAGGCACCATTTGCGATAGACGTCTTTGGTCATGCAGAAGTTCGGATTCGTCGAGGGCGAGAAGTTGTCATAGTCATTCTGTTCGAGTCCGGGATCCCATGCCTTGATTAGCTCGAAGGTAGCTTCGTAGATTTTAAAATCGCCCTGACCGATATATTTGTGCGTGACCGGCCAGAACTTTTTCCTGCTGTGCAACTGTGCAATATTGGTCTTTGAAATTCCAAGTTGTTGTCCGGCCGGCTGACAATTCAGCTCAACGACTCTGCCTGTGTCGGCTCTATAGAATACAATCGCCTGGCCCGGCCCGTTGTCTGACATACGTGGGACGAACTTAAACTTCAGGCCGATCCGTTCGCAGCACCGGTGCAGGGCCTCGATGAGATTCAGTCCCGTGACATCAAGGTCGCGAACAATTTGATTTGCCGTCAAGGCTTGCAGCCGGCTAAAGCTCGGCATTTTTATTTGCCCTGCCGATGTGTATTCGCAGAGCAGATAATCAATCACTTCGGCATAAGTCCAGAGCCTGCTTTGTATTGATTCGCCGCGAAAGACTGTGTAGCTTTTACCGTCAAGATCTATCGGTGTCTGATTGGCGTTACCTTTGCCGTCGGGATTAAATATCGTATCAAGACTGGACAGGAATACGACGGAGCCGTTTGTTTTTGCCAGATGCTGGCCATAGACCAAGAGCCGTTTCAGATTCATGCTAAAATCTCTGGCGATGATTTCCAGCTTCTCTCCGTCGTCTGTTCGCTGAATCTCGATGCTTTCAATCTGCCCGCTGAAGATCGGCAGGCCAAAGACCGCTGTGTCGCACAAATCGGCATTATAATATTGCCGGATACAGACTGTCTTTCCTGCTGTAAATTCATTTACAAAATCTTCTGCGGCTTTTACATCGGCGCCGGTGTGTGCCGCCGGATTGTAAGCTAATTTTGCCCAACCGAACTCCGGCCAGCCACTGCGAACAATCTCTATCAGCTCCAGGTCGGGGCACAATATTCCGTCGACCAGAATCGAGACAGAAACTACCGGAAGTGACAGTTGCCTCTGTTCTGACAGGAAAAAGTCGATTTTGTTGGACATGTCTTGCCTCTCGTTTCTCAGTCAAAATGTTAAACCATCTCTGCCTGCAGGATAGTGACTGCATTTGGTCCTGTGCCGTCAATCTCGATGGAAAGGTGGGCCGATGAATTGCGTTCAATACCGGTGGCATTTTCTGCTTTGATGGCGAAGAGGTATCTGCCTGGTTCAAGTAGGTCACTTTTGTAGCTATAAAACTTTTGGCCCTGGTAGCTGATCTCGGCCAGAGGATTTTCATAGTCGATTTGCCCGGTTTGGTTGTCGTAGTAGATATTAAAATACGACGGATGTGACTCTTGTTCGAGCGGGCAGTAGAACCAGGTCAGCCGGATCTTGCCAGCATCCACCTGCTCGGTCTTAGCAGCGAAAATCGTATTCGGCAGCGGTTCTTGTAGCTCCCCGTCAGCATCGAGTGACAGCTTCGTGGCGGCAGCTAACGTGTGTTCCTGATAGCCGCAGTGATTGTATCGCCTAACCATATAAAAATATGTCGAGCTGTTGTCGTGCGGCAGATAGTCGGGTGGTGAAATCTCGCAGGCATCTGTCTCAGTCACTGCCAGTACGGCCTCAAAATCTATCTGTTCCATGCCTGGCCCTCGGTAGAGCGCTGAGCAGCCTGCAACGCGAACCCAGAACCGGCCCAGAGTTAAGGCCGTCCCCAGCTTCAAAGCGTTGGCGGCCATTCCATTGAAAAGGGCGTCTCTGAGCCAATTCAGCTCGACTTGCGGTACGATGCCTGTTAAGGTCATCGCCGCGGAGCCTGCCGATGTCTCGCTGGCAGATCCAGCGAGGGAAATTGTCGCCGCCGAGATGTGAATTGATGCCGGACTGATTGGCCTTGTGAACATTGCAAACGGTTCTCGGTAGAGCCATCTGACTTCTTCGGCGCTCAAAGCACGATTGTAGATGAAGACATATTCTATCTTGCCATTCCAGCAGTAGTAATAATTGCCGGCTTCGTATGTTCCGCCAATGCCCACGGGTTGCGAATCGTTAACGAAACTCAGGTTGCCGGAGCTTGAAGATTCGCTGGCTTCCTGGACGCCATTGACATAGAGTCTGCCGTCACCAAAACGCCAGATGCCTGCGACATGCACGTATTCACTACCGTCTGTTGCATGAGTGGAAGTTGAGTTAATGGTGCAGTTTGTTCCATCAGTATATACCCACCATTTGAACTTTCCGCTGATATAGGCGGAAAGTCTACAAGGCCTGACAAAACCGCTGCGGGCGAAGAGTGTATTGGCCTGGCTGGTATTTTGATTGACTAATGCGACAACACTAACTTCGTTGGTGAGGTCCCATCCGAATTTGCCCGTTCCACAGTTGATGCATCGCTCGGTGCCGAACTCCAGAGACGAACCGTATTTGCCCGGTTTCCACACCGGTGCGACTGTGCTGTAATGAATGATACCGTTGCTGCGGCGTGGTCCGCAGTCGGTGACAATTTCGCCGGTTGCTTCGTTCATCAGCCAGCATCCGGTCAGTCCCCTGGCGAGCGGATGGCTCCAGTCGATTTGTAATGCTCTAATCGGTTTAAGCAGTGGCATCTAATGTCACCCCATAAAACTTGTAGACAAAATTATATTTGTTGTTGTAGTCTGCCCTGGCGTTTTGCCAGTCGGCTCGAATCGCATCGGCTATTTCCGCCTGTGTCTGACCGGCGAGCACCACGATGTTTCGCGATACTTCAATCAGCAAGCCGGCAGCTAACGCATCAATCTCGGCCTGCTGAAGTTGTGCCGTGATTGTACTATCGGGCGTCGGCACAATTCCGCCGACCGGTGTGTCGATGGGGATGTGATAGAACAGCTCGGCCTTGCCCTTGTCGGATTCGGTCCTGTTGATCTTTCCTATGTGTATGTCGGCCATGTTTGCCTCCTTATGTTGACTGATAGTTCCAGCATTGAACGTACGCTTTGACGTTGTGGCTGTCGGTCGAGCCGGTCTGCTGGACGCCGATCCTGAAATGAGCCAGGTCTCGAACGACGAAGCTCAACTGCTGCGGATCGACGCTTTTGTCACCCTGCATTTCCCAAATCGGTGTGTCATCGTAATTTGAGCCGTCCAGCGATCCGTACATTTTGATCTTGACCTCATCTGTCGGAGTCGCATCGTAGTCGATCTCTACGGTGACGTGAGCGCCTTCGTAGCCGTTTGTCTCCAAATCGACGTCGGACGAATAAGATTCTGTCGTGCCGGACAGCGTGACGTAGCCGTCACCGGTCCCGATGATCTGAGACTGTGATGCCCAGTTTCTGTTTATTGTTGTCATTCTAAACTCCTGTAATTAGCACTGGTTAATCTAAGCTTATATCCAGGTCACCTGCTTCGAATCTGGCCGTATCTGATTCGCCGATCGCTTTGGACTGACTCAATGCGCCGTGAGCCAGCATGTTGCCTGCCGTTGCTGCGTCGAACAGAGCGAAGTGAGTGATCGTCCCCCAGCTCCCGGTTGCCTGGGCGAATGTAATCTCGCCGGCATTGTCCAGCGAACCGTTCGATGCGGCGCTCCAGTCGCAATCGGATGTTTGTACCCGTGCGTAGGCGTTGCCGCTCGGCTCGACTAATCCTGAGCCGTCATCGGTTGGATCTGCGGTCGAGAGCCCTACGTAGATTGTTGGCGGCGTATAGCTGCCTTTGCCAAAAATATGGTCCAAAATCTTGTTTTCCCAATAATTCGAAAAGCCGCCCATATCAAGTCTCCTGAGTTCTCAAGTGTTCTTAACCTGGTGTTCTTGTGATAGCATCGGCAGCGTCTGTCGGCGTATGTGTCAACAACACGGTCTGCCCATCATCGTCGTAATATTTGATCTGGCCGCTGGGTTTGTTCTGCACGGCCTTGTTGGCCAGCAGTTTGTCGGCGGTTATAGCGCCTGTTCCCGACCATACGATTTCTTCGCCGGCTACGAACGTGTCACCGTCGGCGGGATTTGCCCCGGCCTGCAAAAAGATCTGGACGGAATATCTGCCTGTAGGGATGCTCGTGTCAAAGCTGCCGACGTACAGGCTGCCGCTCTTGTCCGTCAGGCTGATGTCGTAATCGTCTGCGGTCCGGCCGCCCGTCCCCCATGCCTCGAAGGCCTGGTCTGCGATGTACCAGACGTTACCAGCACCGTTACGAACAATGCCATAAAGCGTATTGCCTGATGTGTAGTTTACATGAATTTCGTTTGCCATATCTGATTCCTCCGCCGCGGATGCGTTTTATGCTTGCTCGCTCCAGGTTCCGTTCTTGGCAATGGTGGCCCAGTTGCCGGCCGATTCGGCGATGACTGTTAGTGATGCCCCGATTGTGCTCGCTGATTTGTATTTATCCGTCGTCTGGCCGGAGTCATCACGGATTGCCGCCGTACCCGGGTCTATGCGCAACTCCTGAGCCGCCTGCACTGCAAAACTGAATATCGTTCCCGCAGATGCCGAGGCAGGCAGGGTAAGCGTCACCGTCGCAGAAGCGCCAAGGTTTGTGTGCACGCTACCTGATTCGGCCGCGGTCAATGTGTCATCGGCGGTATGGGCCTCGATGGTTTTCTTTATCCCGCCGGACCCGTACGGTACTGTAATGTTGTGCCCGGTACGGCAGTCGGTGATTGAGTCGATGTCCCCGGATGAGGTGCAGACTTGTGCCAGGCGAATGTGCGGCGTAGTTGCCATATCAGGGAAGCTGCTGTATTCGTTGGTAATGAGTGTGCCGGACGAATTCAGGTAGATATAAATATTCGCTTTATCGTCGGCAAGCGTATTGCCCGTCGAGCCTACATAGCTGATCAACACGGTGCCGAGCCAGTACTTGCCGGGCCTGACGCCTATATCAAGACCGCCTTCGTCGTAGACTCTCAGGTCGTTTGCACGCCGAACCGCCAGCAGCAGCCGGTACAGCAGCTTTCTAAAGTGCAGGTAATAAGGTGCCGTACCTGTCGGGATGTATTCAACGCCGGTCTCGCTGTCGGACTGCATATTGAGCAGCTCATTGTCGGATGGATAAACTTCAGCCATAACTTTCTCCTTTTCCTTTGAAAATCACGCGTTGTTTTCTATATTGAGCACCAGTTGATTCGTCTGCTTATCGAATGATGAAATACTTAGTCCCTCGGCGGGCTTTGCCGCTGGTGTCACTGTGATTGCCCCGGTTTCGCTGCCGGTGCTTTGCCTGCCCGATGCGTCCATGACCTTTACGCCGAATTTGTATGTTCCGCTCGGCAAAGGCGGACTCGTCCACTCGATCGTATCTGCGTCGAGGCCGAACTGACCGCAGCCGAAGCTGCCCTTACCCAGCCCGACCGCTGCGGCCGAATCCCATCCGAAATCGCTCAGGCCGAATCTGCTCATTGCGAATCCGGCTTTGTCCTGCCAGGCCGGCCAGATCCGGATCGGATTTTCAGTAATTGGATTGTCGTAATCGACCTGGCCTGTGCCGTTGTCGAAGTAAATGTCAGCGGTAGCGCCCATCGGTAAATTCTGACTTCGTATCAGCGTGATTGAGGTGCGCCCACTGTCAACCGGTGGCCTGGCAAGCTCACTGCTGAAGTCCGTATCCGCGTATTCTGCCTCGACGGCAAGAACTTCGATCCGGACGGGACTCTCCGGAGACGTTGGTACCTGGACGATTAACTGTCTTTGTCCGCTGTCGAGTGTTGTCCCTGCATACTGGCCGTTTACGTATACCTGGTGGTATTTGTCGCTCCAGGTTGATCGCCATTTGACCAATGCGGCGCGGGATTCCTTGACGGACTGTCCGTCCGGCCAAATGCCGGCGGGCAAGTCAAATGCTCTGACCGAATCTATGCCGTTGCTGTAAAGTGACATTTCTTCTGTGTCCTTTTTCGAAACCAACTGTTAAACCAATTGCGTGTAGACGATTTCGTAATCGGTGACGATGCCGGTGCCGTCGGCATGTTCTGTGCCTGCCTTGAACGAATCCATGCGGAGATTTGCGAATTCCCGGCCATCGCTGGTTATAAGCGTGTGCGTATCGCCGTCCATGAATACCGCTATACTGCTGACTCTCTCGTCAAGTTGCGCCCGGCTTTTGGCCCGCAGCGTGCCGGTCTGTTTTATCTTCCTGCCGCGTCGTCCAAGGTCGATACTGAGCACGCCGTTAAGTCCGGGTACGGTCCTTTCGATCGAGTCCCGGCTGAAGCTGCCCGCGCTAATTTCCAATGCCTGCTCGTCAAACAACATCTGTGCATCTAATGTGGTTTTCATCTGTTTTCTCTTTGCAAATTAATCCCGCACTAATCTTCCAGCCGCTCCGATCTTGGTAACATCGGCGATTCCGTCTGTGCCGACATCAATACTGAGCCGGCACCTCCCCCTTGCTTTGGCGAAAAGCTTCTGGTAGTAGAGGCTCTTGTTCCAGTAGTTCTGGTCTTTCGTTTTGCCGGCCAGCATCGCGTACACACTCGATATCACCGTGAAAACAGAAGCCAATCTCAAAACGGTCGTGTCCAGAATATCATCGGCGTCGATGTCACTTGCCGGGTTGCCCGGGCGGATGCCGAAATATTCGGTCAACTGAAAACCGGCCTCGGCGGCCTGCGGTCCGAACGTGCTGATGCTATAGGATATGTTGGTCGCTGCCGGAGGAGCGACAGAAGTCTGCGTCGAATCGGCTCTTACTACCGATATGCTTAGCTGCGTCGTCGAATCCACCGAAACGATCTCGTACGCTCCGTCCAGCGAACCGTCTGCGGATTGCAGATAGACAACACCACCTGCCTGGACCTGGGCGGCGATGAAATCCGCTCCGCCTGCCGTCAATATCGTGCCGCTGAGGCTCGCTCCGGTTCCCGCCGCCAATACCTGCCACGGTAGGTGCAATTCGCCGAACAGGATCGGCTCGTATTTCAAAATGTCGGCATCGTTTGAAAAAGTAACCATTTCTTTTGTCTCCTGACGAGAATGGAATCCCGCATATAACGCGGGATTCCCGTCCTCGTATGTCCCCCCGATAAATCGGGTAAATGCTTAGCTGGTGCTTAGATTGTGAATCAAACCGTGCGCCGCTTCGTTTTTTAGCTCCACGGTATATTCGCCGATCAATTGCCCGCACTCGTAGTCGCCGCTGCTGGCCAGTGGCTTGAAGTGAAAGCTTCGCCCGGCCAAAGGCAGCACGTTGATGCGCGATGAATCCAGTAGCAGCGCTGCATCCTTAGGCATCCAGCGTGTGGTGACAATTTTGCAGACGCCGAAGTCGCTTTCGTAAATACCGATCATATCGGTGAAGGTTGTGTCATTGGCAGTGTACGCCCGGCTGTCGGAACAAAATGCGTTGATCTTTCGTTTCTGGAAGCCGCCGACAACGATAAGGTTCACATTGCCGCTGCTGTTTTCCCAGATTTTCCTGAGCACATAGTTAATCTTCGCCTCGTCGAGATCGGTGCCGCTTGGAAAACCGCTGTCTCCCGTGTGGAAAAGGTTCGTCGAGAGGTGCTGGATAATTCCCTTCATTGACCGTCTGACTGAGCCGCTGCCTTCGGGATTGCTGACGGGCCGGCCGGCGTTGATGACGGTGTTTTCCAGATCGCGAACCAGCTCCCGCAGGCGTGACTGCTTTTGATTGTCAAATTCGTCGGCAAGACCGAGTTGGCTGGCGGCCATGTCCGTGCCGCTGACTTCGACCGCGGCGGTGAATATCTGCGTGTAGTTGCCGCACCGGCTGCGGTTGGTGAACCT